>JALYUS010000768.1 GCA_030853625.1 Chloroflexota bacterium | reverse complement strand
GGCTAAAGCCCGCCGCCACTATCGAGAAGCAGAATTGCCCGATCAGGAGCGCGAGATCGCCCGGCTCTCATCCAACAGCCGGGCGATTTCCCGTGACGCTCCTGCCAGCACATCGTGCGCCTGCGCGAGCGCCTCTGCATCCGGCGCGGCGAGGGTGACGCGGTCGCGGTAGTGCTGCACACGGCGTTCCAACGCTCGCAGCGAGGCGCTAACCGGCGCGAGCAGGGCATCGGCCTGCTGCGCGCGGAGATGGTACTTCGGCAGGTCTGCCATCGGTGGTTCTCCTTCTAATGAGCGGCTTCGCCGCCGAGTCCGGGCGGATGTGCGGCGGCGACAATCCGCTGCAAGAGGGCGATATCTTCACGGCCATCGCGACCGTCCGTCAGCGGCCGCTCGCCGGTCGTGATGCAGTGGTGGAAGTGGAGCGCTTCTTCCTTGAACGCTTCGGCGTAGGAGACAGTGACGCGCGTGCGCCACTCCGCGCCATCGGTCATGCCCTGCACCTCGACCGGCGTCGGGAAGTGCTTGAGCCACGGCGAGGGGAACTGGATGCGCACGCGCCCCGCCTCGCCGATGAACGCCAGTTCCTCGAAGTAATCGCGTAACGCCGACAGATACGACCATGTCAGCACGACGCGCGGCCCGTTGTCGTACGCCAGAACGGTTGTCACGGTCGGATGAACCGTATCGTCGGGCCAGATCGTCGTGAAGAGGACATGCTGGGGGATGCCGAGGATGCCGCGCAGCGCGTTCGTGTCGTGGCACATGCTGCCGAGGATCACGTCCCGGTAGAGATGTCGCAGGAGCGGCGACACGTCGCCAATCGCCTCGGTCGTCAGCCGGTCGTCCTCCGCCTGCAACAGCGCGAGGGTCTCCGGTGGGATGTCGCGGAACCGCTTGATTCGGTGATGGGCGTAGTAGAGATCGGGATCAGGGTGCAGGACGTTGATTTGCACGTAGCGCAGATCGTTCATCGCCTGCACTACCGACCGACCATAGCGGTAGCCGGGATCGTACCGCTTCATGTAGGAGACCATCATCTGTCTGCCGGTGCGCTCCGCCGTAGCGATCATCATATCCGCCTCGCGCAGCGTGAAGCACATCGGCTTTTCGACGATCACGTGCTTGCCCGCCTCCATTGCGGCAATCGCCGGCGGCGCGTGCGACCCGGCGGTGAGGACGATCACTATATCGAGGTCCTGCGCGACGAGATCGCGGTAATCCGGGAACCGTCCGGCGATGCCGAAATAATCCCCGACCGATGCCAACAGGCCCGGTGAAAGATCGCTGATCGCCGTTACCTCAAACTGTTCGTCCAATTCACGCAGGTTCGGCAGCCACATAATCTGCGCCACCGTCCCGCAGCCGATTACTCCAACGCGTAGACGTGTCACGATACGCTCCTTCGTCGTGAGTAGGCAGTAGACAGTAGGCGGTAGACCGTTGAAACGGAAGCGCTGCGCGCGTTTAATTTCTTCCCTCTGATTACCGGCTACTGCCTACCGCCTCCTTCTTTCCCATTGTCGCAGATGCTCGACGCCGCCGAAACGGGCGATGTACACTGCTCCCCTGTCGTCCGCATTTTCTCCCCTCTCCTTTGCGAGAATCGTAAAGGAGAGGGGGCCGGGGGTGAGGTTCCATGAGCACGGTTTCGATCTGGCAGGACACGTCCGTCTGGCCCGCGCTGCCCCACCGGCGTGAAGAGGCGGATGTCTGCATCATTGGCGCGGGGATCGTCGGCAGCACGCTCGCGCATTTTCTCGGGCAGGCGGGGAAGTCGGTCATTGTGCTGGAGGCGCGGGATGTCGCGCTCGGCGCATCGGGGCGAAACGCGGGGCATGTCACGGTCCATCACAAGGCGGGCTATCACACCTCCGTCGAGCAGTTCGGGCGCGCGGCGGTCAAGGAGGCGCGCGATCTCGGTTTCCGCAACCGGGCGATCGTCAAGGGATTCCTCGATGCCTACGGCGTCTGGTACGAGCAGCCGGGCAGCCTTACCCTCGCCTGGAATGCGCAGGAAGCGAAAGAATTGGCAGCCTCGGCGCGCGCCCTGATCGCGGATGGTTACGACGTGGAGTGGTACGACAGAGACCCGACCGGGCGCGGCTTCTTCGGCGCGATTGCGCAGGAGGGCGACATTGCTACCCAATCGTACTGGCTGACGACGCAGGTGATGGTGCACAGCGGCGCGACGGTGATCCCGAATTGCGCCGTGCGGAAGATCGAGCAAGAGGGCGGGATCGTCACCGTCCACGGCCAGCGGGCGACCGTCCGCGCGCCGATGGTCTGCCTCTGCACGAACGCTTACTCGCGCACGTTGCACCCGTACTTCGCGGACAAGGTCTTCCCGACGCGCGGTCAGATGCTCGCGACCGCGCCGACCGCGCGCTTCATGGAGCGGACGATGGGTTGCGAGTGGGGGTACGAGTACTTCCGGCAGTTGCCCGATGGCCGCTTCATCATTGGCGGCTGGCGCAACCGCTTCGCCGACGAAGAAGTCGGCTACAACGACGC
>JALYUS010000767.1 GCA_030853625.1 Chloroflexota bacterium | reverse complement strand
TTCACCCGCATGGCCGGTCGGACGGCATATCTGCTCCAATCCCAGGGAGTGACCTACCGCCTTACCCCCGATAGCAAGGCGACCTACCTGCTGCGCCGGCAGTCGGACGGCTACTCCGGCGTCTTCGCCACCCTTGATGAGGCAGTCGCCGCGATTGACGTGCTCGAACAGGAAGAAGACTGAGCAGCGATGACCGGGCAAGCCGACAGGCATTCTGATCGGACCGCACGGGAGATCGTCGCCCGCGACGGCGAGGAGATCGCGTTCCAGGCGGACGATGAGGACTGGATCGTCTCGTGGCATCCACCGCTGACGCCCCCGGATGGCACGCCGCATGGGGCCGCTGGCCTTTGTGTGACTGGCGATGGCAAGATTGTTGTGATTAGTCAGGACGGTGCGCATTGGGACATCCCCGCCGGTCGGCCGGAAGGGGATGAGACCTGGGAGGAGACCCTGCGACGGGAAATGTGCGAAGAGGCATGCGCGACCGTTGTCCGAGCCAATCTTCTGGGGTTCTCTCGGGGCGCGTGCATCGCGGGGCCACAAGCGGGCCGGGTCATCGTGCGGTCGTTCTGGCGAGCGGAGGTCGAACTCGCGCCGTGGGCGCCGCAGTTCGAGATCGCGTATCGTCGTGTGGTCGCGGTGACAGAAGTCCTCGATCAGTTGGCGGTTCCCGATGGCTACGCACGGATCATCAGCCGCGCATTCCACGAGGCGGCAATTACGTTGTGATTCGATACCAGGCACCCGGGCTGGAAAGCCTGTGTCACCACCCTGCCACAGCCGGATCGTGATTCTCATCGTTTTTTCATTTTGCCCTCGGTTCGCTTTCATGCGCGCGCTGTACCCTCCGAAGAGAGCGGTATCTCCCGCATCGCGACGAAGGGACGGCAACCAATGGAAGCATGCGCCGATGGCAGCGCCCAACTCAGCATCCTGCTAATCGAAGATAGTGAAACGATCATCGAGTTCCTGACGATCGTTCTTACCTACGAGGGGTTCGCGATCCATGTCGTTCGGGACGGGCGGGAGGCGATGGCCGCCTTCGAGCGCGTGCGTCCGCATCTCGTCCTTCTGGACATCATGCTCCCCGGCATTGACGGGATCACGCTCTGCCGCAGCCTGCGCGCCCGCAGCGATGTGGCGATCATTATGCTCACGGCGCGCGGCGATCTGGACGATCGTATCGCGGGGCTGGATAGCGGCGCTGACGATTACCTGCCGAAGCCCTTCAAGTTCGCCGAGTTGCTCGCGCGTATCCGCGCCGTGCTGCGCCGACACCAGATCGTGACGGGTAGCCTCCTGACCGCTGGCGCGCTCGCCCTCAACCGCGCCACTCGCGAGGTGACGGACGGCGACCGCCGCCTCAGCCTCACGCCGCGCGAATTCGCTATGCTCGAATACTTCATGGGGCATCCCCGTCAGGTGCTCACGCGCGACGCGATTCTCAATCGGGTGTGGGGCTTCGAGCAAGCCGTAGACACGAACATTGTGGATGTCTATGTCCGTCACCTGCGCGGCAAACTGGACGACGATGCGCACGCGCGTATCCAGGCGGTGCGCGGCGTCGGATACACCTTGCAACCATGAGCGCGCCACCGCGCCGCGCCGCCCTGCCGATCCGCGCGAAACTCACGCTGCTTGTTGCCGCCGCATTGATGGTCGTCCTGACGCTCTTCGGCGTCGTGTTGTACATGAATATCCGCCGCGTTCTGTTCGACAGCGCCGCGCAGAGTATGCGCCGCTCGGCCGCCGCCGCGATCAACGAGAAGTTGAGTGGCCCAAATCCGCCGAAAGCGCCGAAGGGCAGCCAATCGCTGCCGGTGCCCGCGATCGGCCAGGGCGCCGCCTCCCCGGCGGACACGAAGCCGCTCACCGACCTCGCGCGGTTCCTCACCACGCACGACATCGCCGCACGCACGACCGACACGAATGGTGTCACGCTCGGCGACGGCCCCGCGCTCGCGGATGTCACCACCATCGGCGCGCCCCTGCTCGACGCGGCGGTCTATCGCGCCATCGCCATGACGAACGCGGAGCGACACTTGCGGATAGAGACGCCAACTGGCCCAATGATGGTTGAACTGATCCCCCTCACGCGTCCTACCTCGTCGCAGACGATCGGCGTGTTGCAACTGAGCACATCATTGCAGGATGTGAACGATCTGCTCAACCGGCTTCGTTCCTTACTCGTCATCGGCACCCTCCTCGCCCTGTTGATGACCGCCGCGCTTACCGTGCTGACGGTTCGCGGCGTCCTCCGACCGCTGCGTCGCATGGCGGCGACGAGCCGCGCTATCGCGGAAGGCGACCTCAGTCGCCGCGTTGCGGTACCGCCGGGCGGTGATGAACTGACCGATCTCGCCCGTGCCTTCAATCAAATGGTAGGTCGCCTCGACGCCGCCTTCGCCACACAGCGCCGCTTCATCGCGGACGTTTCGCACGAACTCCGCTCGCCCCTTACCTCGCTCGGCGGCGGTGTCGAGGCGCTGATGATGGGCGCGGATCGGGACGACCCGGCCGCGCACGCCCGGCTCCTGCGGATGATGGAGCGCGAGATCGCGCGGATGGGCCGCCTGGTGGACGATCTGCTCACCCTCACGCGCTTCGATGCCGATCCCGCCAGGACACTGACGCGCGCGCCCCTGGACCTCGTCGCGCTCGTGGCGCAGGTTGCGGATGAGACGCGCCTGCTCGCGGGCGCGCAGACGGTCATCTTCGATGCCCCGGTGGCGGAGGCGATCGTCGTACCGGGCGATGCCGACCGGGTGCGTCAGGCGCTGCTCAATCTCTGCGCCAACGCGCGCGCGTACACACCGCCGGAAGGGGCAATTACCCTCGGCGTCCGCCGGGTCGGAGCCAACGCCGTCGTCACGGTGGCTGATTCCGGCGAGGGCATCGCGCCGGACGATCTGCCGCGCGTCTGGGACCGCTTTTATCGCGCCGACCCCGCCCGCCCGCGTCATGCGGGGCAGGGTGGCCTCGGCCTCGGCCTCGCGATCGTGCGCGCCATCATCGTCGCCCACGGCGGCGACGCGACCATCGCGAGTACGCCCGGCATCGGGACCACGGTCACGCTCACTCTTCCCGGAGCGACCGTCGTGTCGGCCTCGCCGCTAAAGCGGGTTTCGTAATCACTGAGCCGCTGATTTCCCGGTGATGGCACGCTAAAGCCCGCCACTACCATGTGATTCTGTCGGATCAATGCCACGGAAATCCCTCGTCTCTTTTTCTTCATATTTTCATTTTCATGCAGCCATTCTTTCAATCGCGACCGCTACCCTGCCTACATGCGGGCCGGATGATGGCCCGGAAAGAAACGAGGGATTATGCGACTGTTCTTTTCCCACCAACACCGCGCCGGATGTACATATGTATTTCACGACAGGAGAGACAGAACATGAAACGCACGACGCCTCACCGCATTGCCCGCACCCGAAAGGATTCATCCGTGGCTACTCAGACATCCCCGCGACGCTTGCCCCGATGGCGCCGCTGTCTCGCCGGTGGAATGCTGTGCCTGACCCTCGCCGCCGGGAGCGGCGTCGGCGCGCAGACACCGGCGAGCGGCGCCGGACCGATCTCCGTCAATCCGCAGGTCAACGTCGGGGCGACGACGACTGTGCAGAACCCCGGCGTCGTCAGTTGGGTTCATATCGGTGACTTGCACATTACGACGGCCGATCAGCAGAATTACAAGGACCTCCAGACGATCATCGCCAACACGAACCAGTATCTGAAGAACGGCGTCAACTTTGCCGTCCTACCCGGTGACAATGCCAATGACGACACCGAGGCCGAGTACCAACTGATTAAGCAGGCAACCGATCAACTGCAAGTGCCGCTCTATTCTGTGCCGGGCGATCACGACCACAAGAGCGGCCTGACGAACTACAACAAGTACATGGAGCCGGTGGATTATCAGAGTTTCACGGCAGACAAATACCACTTCGTTTTCCTCGACGTGATGAGCGGGATCTCGAGCGATGAGAAGACCTGGCTCACCAACGATCTCGACACAGCGGCGAAGGCCGGCCTCAAGAGCGTGATCGTCATGCACTCGTACTCCGTCGCATCCCAACTGCAGGACGTGATCCAGCGCGATAACGTGATCCTGGTGGACTCCGGCCACACGCACTACAACGATGTCGCCAATGACGGGCATACCGTCTACGCGGCGGGTCGCAACACCGGGCAAGTCACGGAGGGGCCGGTCGGCTTCACAATGCTCACACTGGATAATGGCGTCGTCTCGTGGAAGTTCAAGCCGCTCGGCTCGTGGCCGTTCGCGATGATTACCTCGCCCTCGGACGAACAGTTGATGATTGACGGCACGCAGGTCGTCCACGGCACGACGGACATCCGTGCGAAGGTCTGGGACGACAAGGGCGTTGCGTCGGCGACGATGTCCGTTGATAACGGTACGCCACTCCCGATGCAGCAGATCGGCACGACGCAGATGTGGAGCGTCCCGTGGGACTCGACGACCGCGAGTGATGGCGAGCATCGCCTGACGCTCAACGTCAAGGGCGCGGGCGGCAACACGACGGAGGACCAGATCACCGTCCTCGTCAATCAGTCCGGCACGGCCCAACTGCCGCAGCGTACCTTTGGCCCGACCGGCAACTCGCTCGGCGCGTATGCGGAGAAGGGTCTGCTCGGCAACCACACCGCTGGCGCGGGTGGCAAGGGCGCACCTGGCGCGGCGGGTGGCCCCGGCAAGGGCGCGCCGGGTAGCGCTGCCTGCCCGCCGACGGCGAATGCGGCGACCGGGACAGCGACGGCGACACCAGGCACGTCGGCCGCGAACACCGGCATGGCGCCATCGCCATCGGCATCAGCGGCGAGCGGATCCCCAGCGGCGGGTAGCCAGACGACAAACAATCAGCCCGCAGCCAACTGCGCTCCGGCGGGGGCTGGCGGCAAAGGTGGCAAAGCCGCTTCGGGCGCCACCGGTGGGACACAGCCCGGCAATACGGGAGCGGCTCCGAACACAGGGGCGGCTCCGAGCGCGGGCGCCGCGACGGGAACGCCGGGGACGGCGGCGCCATCCACCGGCAACGGTGCGAATGCCGCTGCCGGTAATGGCACAACCAATCAACCCGGCGCATTGCCCTCTGCGAATGCCGGTGCAAGCGGCCAACCCGGCGCTGGCGGTAAGGGGCGCGGCCCAAAGGGGATGACCCCCGGCTCCGGCGCTCAACCCGGCGCTTCCGCTATGCCCGCCGCGCCCAATGGGAGTAATCCACCAGCGAACAGTGGCGCGCAGCCCGGTCAATCTCCCGCCATCGGCGGCAAAGGCGCACCCGGCGCGAAAGGACACGGCACGGCGACCGTCACCGCAGTCAACGGGAATCAAGTGACGGTGAAGTACGCGGACGGCACGACGCAGACCGTCACGGTCGCGGCGAGCACGCAGATTATCAAGGAGGTGACGGCGAGCACGGCAGATTTGACGCCGGGTGAGACCGTGGCAATCGGCGGCGTGAGTGGGACGGGCGATGGGCAGACCGCTGCCACAGTCGAAATCCCGCTCCCGACGACGAGCACCGCAGCCCCAGGTGGCGCGACCGCATCACCACCGGCCACCAACACCCCCACACCGACCTCGTAACCCCTCACGACCGATCGGCGCACACGCCGGTCGGCTCTTCGCTCTCGTCACATACCTGCCGCGTGGGCGTATCCGCCTCGCGCGGCAGGTGTTTGTGTTCCTGGTCAGAGTACGGAATGATACGCCGTGCGGTTACTCGGTACGCGCACGACGAAAGGAAATGAACATGCGGGCTAACGGGTCGGTACATCGCGCATGACCCTTTTTTTGAGTGCGGCGGTCTTCTTCCTTACACTGGCGCTCATCTTTCTGCGCCCCAGAGGGCTGAACGAAGCGACCGGGGCCTCCATCGGGGCCGTGGCGATGCTTGCCCTGCGCCTCGCGACACCGGGCGACTTCGCGCGCATCCTCGCGGAGACCGCGAATGTCCTGCTCTTTCTGCTCGGCATGATGCTCGTCACGGGCGTCGTCGAGCAGGCCGGCGTCTTCGACGCGCTCGCGGTGCGGGCCGCTCGCCTGTCGCGTGGGGACGGCCGCCTGCTCCTCCTCAATGTCTTCCTGCTCGGCACACTCGTGACGGCCTTCCTCTCGCTCGATGTGACGATCATCGTTGTGACGCCGATTGTCTACGCGCTGACGGAGCGGTTGGAAATCGAACCGCTCCCGTACCTCTTCGCCTGTGCCTTTGTCGCCAACACCGCATCGCTCTTTCTGCCGATCTCCAATCTGACGAATATCCTGATCTACGATCTCCTCCATCTCTCCTTCGTGCAGTTCGCGAAAGTGATGTTTCTGCCGAACCTCGCCGCGCTCGCCGTTAATATCGGCATCTTCTTCGTCATTTTCCGCCACCAACTGCCCCGCCGGTTCGCGACGACGGCGCTGACTGACGACGATCCACCCCCTGGATTCGCGATTGCCGCCATCGGTCTCTGCCTGGTGCTGGCGGGGTTGCTCGCCTTCGGTCTGCTCGCCCTACCGCTCGCCATCCCCGCGTGCGTCGGCGCGGTCGTCCTCACGCTCATTGCGGCGACGCGTCGCACCGTGACGGGGCGCGACCTTGTCGGGAGTGTCAGTTGGTCGCTCTTCCCCTTCGTGGTCGCGATGTTCACGGTGGTGCGCGGGCTGGAGCGCGCGTGGCTTCCGCACCTGCATACACTCCCATCCGGGCGGGGATTGGGTACGCTGCTCGTCATTGCCTTCGGGACGGGCATTGGCGCGAACGTCGTCAACAACGTGCCGATGATTGCGGCGATGATTACGCTGCTGCGCGCGGTCGCGACGCCGGTGCCCGATCATCTCGCCTTCGCGACGTTGATCGGCACGAATATCGGGCCGAGTATCCTCACCTTCGGCTCGCTGGCGACGATGCTCTGGCTGGCGATCGTGCGCAAGCGCGGCGTCGCGGTGAGCGCCCGCGCCTACTTGCGCGTCGGCCTCATCACCACCCCACCGATGCTGCTCGCAGCGACGGTGATGCTCTGGCTGGTGCTGCGCGACCGCTAATCGGACTGATACAGAGCAAATTCTTTGCTGCGGAAGGAGAGGCATCGCCGCTCTTTCCGCCCCATTTTCCCGTCTCTCCTCTTGACTGCGTCACATATACTGTAGTTCATCGTTACACTAGTGGGCATGAGTTTGCCTGAAAGGGTGTAATCAGTGATCGCAGGAAATATTCTTCATCCTTCATCGCGGCAGATCGGCCCAGGCTTCGACGATGCGGGGCGGGAAGGAGACGTATGACAGCGACGGAGACCGCATGGGTGGATCAGGAGCGCGCTTCGTTCGCGCCCTCCATCCCTGCGTATGTGCTGCCGGACGGTCCGTACGTGCCGACGTATGCGGACCCGTACGCCACTAACCGCCCCGCGCCGCTGCTGGTGCGCTGGCTCGTGCCGCGCGATGCCGCGACCCGCGCGGCGTGGCGCCTGAGTCTCCTGCGGCTGATTATCATCACCAACCTCATTTTCGCGGTCTACTACCTCAGTTGGCGATTTCTCCACTCGATCAACTGGGCGAACTGGTGGATTGCCGTGCCCCTGCTCGCGGCGGAGACGTACAGTTTCGTGGACACGATGCTTTTCTGCGTCTCGATGTGGAAGTTGCGTCAGCGCGGCGAGCCGCCGCCGCCGCCGGAGCACGCGCTGGTGGATGTCTTCATCTGCACCTACAACGAGCCGGTTGAACTGGTGCGGACGACCGCACGCGCCGCGCAGGCGATCCGCTATCCTCATATCACCCATGTCCTCGATGACGGCGCGCGCCCGGAAATGCGACGCGTGGCGGAAGAGGAGGGCGTTGATTACATTTCCCGCTCGAAGGCATGGCAGAACATGCCGCGCCACGCGAAGGCGGGCAATATCGTCAATGCGCTGAACCAGACGGACGGCGAATTCATCCTCTTCCTCGATGCCGACCAGATCGCCTCGCCCGAAATCCTCGACCGGACACTCGGTTATTTCCGCGATCCGCGCGTCGGCTTTCTCCAGACGACGCAATATTTCTACAACGTGCCGCCCGGCGACCCCTTCGGCAGCCAGGCGCCGCTCTTCTATGGCCCGATCCAGCAAGGCAAAGACGGCTGGAACGCGGCCTTCTTCTGCGGCTCGAATGCCGTGGTGCGGCGCGAGGCATTGATGCAGGTCGGCATTTCCTCGTATATCCGCGAACTCGACGCGCGGGTGCGGCGCACGCTCCGCGCCGCCACCGCCATGCTGCGAACCGCCGAGAAAGAGTTGCCCCACGACGCCGACCCGCATTTCCGCATGGGGCTGCGCGTCCTGCAAATGGCGGTCCATGACGCCCGCCAGTCGCTGCGCCAGGGCACGCCGATCCAGGAAGTGACGTGGGACTTCCAGCGCTGCGCCGAGGAGGTTGCGAACCTCTTTGTGATGGACGACCTGGAGCAGATTCGTGCCGAACTGGCCGGTATTCCCGATTTCGGTGATGCCGACTCTGCCAATCTCGACGACCGCCTGGAAGCGATTGTCAGCGATGATGCCGCGCTCAAGGCGCTGGCCGGGCGGACGATCTCGCCGCTCGCCGCAATTGGCGTCGTGCGCGAGTTGCTGATGGCGGTAGACGTTGACCGCTCGGACGAGGCCGTTCCCGTCATGCCGATGGCGACGATCTCGGTCACGGAGGACATGGCGACGGCGATGCGGATGCACGGGCTTGGCTGGCAGTCCGTCTACTCGAACGAGACGCACTGCGTCGGCCTCGCGCCGGAGGATTTGGGGACGGCGCTGCAACAGCGGCTGCGCTGGGCACAGGGCACGATCCAGGTGATGCTGCGTGAGAATCCATTGGTACAGCGCGGGCTTTCCTTCGCCCAGCGGCTGATGTATTTCGGGACGATGTGGAGTTATCTCTCGGGGTTCTTCGCTATAGTGTATTTGCTCGCGCCGATCTTCTACCTCTTCTTCGGCTGGATGCCGGTTCACGCCTACTCGAACGATTTCTTCCGCCACCTGCTCCCGTACCTCATCATCAACCAATTGCTCTTTGTCGTCGTCTCGTGGGGGCGGCCGACGTGGCGGGGGCGGCAACACAGCCTGGCATTATTCCCAATCTGGATCACCGCCGTGACGAGCGCGGTGGGCAGCGTCTTCTTCGGGCGGAAACTCGCTTTCGCCGTCACGCCGAAAACGCGCCAGAGCGGCATCTTCTGGCGGCTGGTGCGGTGGCAGATCGCCGTCATGACGTTGCTCGCGGCCGCCAGTGTTTATGGACTGGCGCGCCTCGCCCTCGGGCTGACGCATAACGGTGGGGTGATCCTCATGAATGTCTTCTGGGCGATCTACGACATCGTGATGCTCTGGGGCGTCATGACCGCGCTCTTGTACAAGCCCGCCGATGAGGAGGCTGAGGCGGAAACAGCGCCGCAGACGGAGATGGCGCTCTCGCTCTACCCCCGACTTTCCGGGAGCCGGGGACACGCGTAGCATGGAGGCGACTAGCATGGAGAATCGTGGTTCAGGCATGTCACCGTTCGCGACGACACAGGCAATCTTTCTCTCGCCGCACTACGACGATGTTGTTCTCTCCTGCGGCGGTACGGTCGCGCTGCTCGCCGATCAGGGGTGCGAGCCGGTCGTTGTCACGGTCTTTGCCGGGGAGGTGCCGGACGAGATCATCACGGATTTCGCCAAGTGGAAGCACAGCCGCTGGGGCGTCAGCGGTGTCGAGGAAAATGTGCTACGCCGCCAGGAGGAGGATCGCGACGCGGTCGAGGCGCTCGGCGCGCGGGCGCACTGGCTGGGTTACCCCGATGCTATCTACCGCGGCGACCGCTATCTTTCGGATCCCTCGCTTTTCGGCACGCCGCAGGCAGTCGAAACGGGCCTCGTCAACCTGATCGCGGACGAGATTCGCAGCATGCCCGAGTGGGACGATCTCGGCACTGTCTTCGTTCCATTGGGGATTGGCGAGCACGTTGACCACCAGATCATGTTCGCGGTCGGGCAGGTCCTCGCCGCACGCGGCGTGCGGGTGCTGGCCTACGAGGACTGCCCGTATGCCATTCATACCCCCGCAGGCGTGGAGCGTCGCCTTGGAGAAGTCGAGGGAGCCGTCGCCCTGCCCATGCCAGTCGCCATCGGTACGACGCTGGAACGCCGGATCGCGGCAATCGCCGCCTACCGGTCGCAAGTGCCGGTCATCTTCCGCTTCACCACGGATATGCCCGGTTCGGTAACGGACTTTGCGCGGAAGACGGGCGGCTCGCTCGGCCCTGCGGAGCGCTTCTGGCCGGTGCTCGCGGAGCGCGCGGCGACAACGATCACAGCGGATGTAGGCGATCATGCGCGGCAGATTGCCTAACACGGCAGCATACCAGGGAGGGTAGCGTGCAGGTAACGGTTGATTCAGGTTCAGGCGCGACAGCGGTGATCCATCTTTCCGGGCAACTCGACGCCCTCTCCGCGACGCATGTCCGCAACGAAATCGCGAGCGCCGTCGCGACCGGGCATGCGCGATTGGTGATTGATCTGGCCGAGGTCGGCTTCGTGGACAGTTCGGGCCTCGGCAGTCTGATCGGCGGCCTGAAGGCGGCCCGTATCGCGGGGGGGGACCTGCGCATCGCCCAGCCGAGCAAGCAGGTGGTATCGGTTCTCGCCCTGACGATGCTCGACCGCGTCTTGCGCACCTATCCAACGGTGGCGGATGCCCTCATCGGCTATTGACCGGCGGTTCGTGGATGAAGATTTTGTTATCTCACCACCGCACGATCACGCGAGAGAAGCGTGCAACGGGGGAGATGATTGCTCCATCGGTCTCTTTTTCCCGAAGGAGCGTGTGCATGCAACGACGCGGGTTTCTCAAACTTTCCGGCCTCGCTCTGGGCGCTTCGCTTCTCGATGCCTCCGGCATACGGCTATCTTCCAGTGTGGCGGCGGCGGCGCCCCCCATTGCCCTTGGGGCATACGTCTCTGGCGCCCCCGATGATCCCGCCCTGCTTAACCGGTTCAGCGGTATGGTCGGCGTCGCCCCGGCCGTCGTCATGTGGTACCAGGACTGGGCCCATTCCACCTTCGATCCCACCCGCATGGGCACGGTCGCCGCGCGCGGCCTGATGCCGATGGTCACATGGGAGCCGTGGGACTACACGCTCGGCGCGAATCAACCGGCGTATGCGCTCAAGAAAATCATCGGCGGCGCCTATGACGCCTATCTCCATCAATGGGCGCGCGCGGCCGCAGCGTGGGGCAAACCCTTCTACCTGCGCTTCGCGCACGAAATGAACGCCGGCTGGTATCCGTGGGGTGCGGGTGTCAACGGCAACACGCCGAGCCAGTACGTCAGCGTCTGGCGGCATGTGGCGGCAATCTTTCGTCAGGAGCGGGCGACGAACGCGCGCTGGGTCTGGTGCCCGAACGTCGGCGGCTCGGCCACCGCCGCGTACCGCCCCTTCTATCCGGGCGACGCGCACGTGGGCTGGGTCGGCATGGATGGCTACAACTGGGGAACGACCCAAACGTGGTCACAGTGGCAGGACCTCGCCACCGTCTTTGGCGGCACGTACACCGCACTCGCCGCCCTGACGGCAAAGCCGATGATGATTGCGGAGACGGCATCCGCCGAACAAGGGGGCAACAAGCCGGGCTGGATCACCGCCGGCTTGAGCAGCATCCCGGCGAAGTTTCCGCGCATCCGGGCAGTGATTTGGTTTGACGAGAACAAGGAGACCGACTGGCGGGTCAATTCCTCCTCCGCCACGCTCGCGGCCTATCGCCAGATCGCGACCTCCGCCATGTATCAGGGAAGGCTGCCATAAAACGCGCATGCTCTGCCGCTCGCTTCACTGATCCATCTGATGCCCTCCTCCGTACGGAGGAAAGGAACCTCGTCTCCCGCAGAGGGTAGGGCAACGTTCCACGGGGTGGAAGGTAAACCGGAAGAGGAGAGTACAAAGCATGAGTGACGAAGGTCTATTCGACAGAGATGTCTCCCGGCGCGAGGCGATGAAGACGGCGATAGAAAGGGGCGGCGTACGCCGCCCCGGTGGTATTCGCGACTGCGATCCCCGTTGGGGTCGCGGCAGCGTCGCCGATGCCAAGTAACGCGGCAAAGATCAAGGCGATCTTTACGGTCGCCCGCACCGCCGAGCAACTCGCTGTTACCTTCTACAGCAACGGCGTCAAGAACGCCGCCGTGCTTGGCCTCACTCCCACGCAGCTCGGCCAGATTCAGGCTGCACTTGTCGAAGAACAACTCCACCAGATCCTCTTCACCGCGCAGGGTGGCGATTCGCTCGCCGACACCTTCAGTTTCCCGCAAGGGGCGGCAACTTTTACCAACCTGCAGACTTTCATCGCCACGCAGCAGATGCTGGAAGGGGTCTTTGACTCTGCCTTCCTCGCCGCCGTGCGCGAGTTCGCTGAGATTGGCGAGCCGCAGCTGGCGCAGATCGCCTCGCAGATTGCCAGTGTAGAATCAGAGCACCGGGCGTTGGGACGCGCGATTGCCGGGTTGGAACCGGCGGACAACTGGACGTACGCGCCAGTGCTAGAGCGGATTTCGTACTTACTGGACCGGTCTATCATCAAAATCGCTTGCCCTGCAAGCAGAAACATCGGGTCAATAGAATCTCAAACCGCTCTAGTCCTCCGCCACAGGGGTTGTGATGGGATAGAGGCGTGCCAATGTCGTGCGCGCCTCGCCCACCCCGAATCGCCACTCCACCGTCGCCTTCGCGACATTGCGTGCCTGTTCCCAACTCGCCACTTCCCGCGCCAGCGTCTCGATCTCCCCGATGCGCCGATCCACACATTGCCGCGTCA
>JALYUS010000715.1 GCA_030853625.1 Chloroflexota bacterium | reverse complement strand
GACCCACGAAGGTTCTCCGGCATCATCGCGCGCAGGAGCGTTTGCCGCAAGCGGCAAGAACCTAACCCCCGGCCCCTTCCCGCGAGGAAGGGGTGACTCTTCGCAAGACCGGGGTGTTCCCCCGAACGCTATGCTCTCGCGGAGGCTCACTCCCCTTCCTCGCGGGAAGGGGCTGGGGGTGAGGTTTCCCGTGCCCCGCTATTATTTCAGTGTCTCGTAGTTGATGCTCATCCGGCGGCGGCGCTCGGCGGCCGCCTTCACCGCCTCGTCAGCCTCCGTCTCGGCGCCGACGTAGGTAACGAGCGCGTAGAGGCGCACGCGATCACCGAGCGGCGCGATCATTGATACTGATGGCCGGGCGGTGAGCGGAATCGTCGCCAGCGCGGCATTGACGGCACGTTCGAGCGTCGCCGCGTCCGTCCCGCTGAGAATTTTCGCAAAGAGCCGCCGACCGGCGCTCGTCTCGTTCGGTGTCTCACTCGGTGGTGTCTCGTTCATGCATCCCCCTCCGGCACAACGTACCACGTCCGCCCGTAATTGCGCCATTGTAGCGCGGCGGGTATGGTAGGGGAGTAGACAGTAGACAGTAGTCGGTAGTCAGTTGAATGCGGGAGACGCTGCCCGCATTATCTGTTGTTTCTGGCTATTGTCTACTGACCACTGTCTACTGAAAAGGAACCGAGCATGCGCGATTGGTCAACACGATACTCCCGGCAAGCGGCGCGGATGCACCTGACCGTCGTATCCGGGCCGTCGTATCCGACGCAGGGCGCGGGGTTCATCTCGCTCCGCAGTGGCGCTCCTCCGCCTGCATGTATTCCGCGCGCCTGGCTGGAACGCGGGATGGAGCGCGCCTGGGCGTGTACGCAGGATGTGTTCGGCTACCAGAGCGCGATGGGTGCGTGGGACCTCCGCGCGCTCATCGCCGAGCGGATGCATGCCCTGGGATGCAATGATGTGGACCCGAAGAACATCATGCTCCTGAGCGGCGCGCAGCAGGGGATTGATTTTCTCGCCCGCCTCTTCATCAATCCCGGCGATGCGGTCGCGCTCGAAGATCCGGTCTATCCCGGCGCGCTGCAAACCTTTGACCTCTGCGCGCCGCGCTATCTGCCCATTCCCGTGCGGGCGGACGGCCTCGCTCTCGATGCGCTGGAAGCGGTGGTGGCGCACGAACAACCGAAGTTTCTCTACCTCGTCCCGACCTTCCAGAATCCAACCGGCGCGACGATGCCACTGGCGCACCGCGAGCGATTGGTCACTCTCGCCCGCGCGCGCGACCTCGTCATCATCGAGGATGACCCCTACAGCGCCCTGCGCTACGGTGGGGCAGATGTGCCGCCGCTGCGCGCCCTCGATTCCGAAGTGATTTATCTCGGCACATTCTCGAAAACGATTGCGCCCGGTATCCGCGTCGGCTGGATGGTGATGCCGGAGGCGCTGCGGGAGAAACTCTACGCGATGAAGGAAGCGGCGGACATCAACTCCGACCGCGTCATGCAGCAGGCAGTGTACGAGATGATGCGGACCGGCTTCTTCCCCGCTCATCTCGACCGCATCCGCGCCGTCTACGCCGAACGCCGCGCTGCGATGCTCGCTGCCCTCCGCGAGCGCATGCCGCCGGACGCAACATGGACCGAACCGGAGGGCGGCTTCTTTGTCTGGCTGACCCTGCCGCCCGGAATGAATGTCGCGGACGTTCTCACGCGCGGCAACGAGCGCGGCGTCGGCATCGTGCCCGGCACCGGCTGCACGGCAATTCCCGGTGGTCAATCCGATAGCCTCCGCCTCTCCTTCTGCGCCCAATCTCCGGACACAATCACCGAGGGCATCCGCCGTCTCGCGGATGTGATTGCATCGCTTCGCCAGTGATGCCCAGGGGCGATGCTTAAACCGCCCTGCCCGAGTTATCGAGGCCTTCCCTACAGACATCCAGCCACCACGAGAGGGCGATTCAAGTATCGCCCCCATCGGCCTCAATTGAGACAGAAGAACGCTCATCGGTGATGCTGGTGGTGTCGAAACATCAGATCAACCAAGGAGCGTTCCATGGTTAGTAATGTCCCCGCTTCAGCGTCGGCGATGATTCGTGTTACCTCTCGCGCTGATCGTGATGCGGCGTCAGGCCACCTTCTTCTCGTCTTCCGGCACTTGACCGACCGCGAGGATATTGCCCTCGATAAGATAAAAATCCGCATCATCGAGCAGTACGTCAAGGCTGTGCGGATCGCGCAGGGATGCCCAGAATGCCCGGTCGGCCTCCGATACCGCGAGGTCCG
>JALYUS010000695.1 GCA_030853625.1 Chloroflexota bacterium | reverse complement strand
ACCGCGCACGACCTCCTGCCCGAGACGGCGGCGGCGGTGACGTACGGCATCGCGCAGGGCGCGAGCATCATCCGCGTCCACGATGTCGCCTTCATGGCCCGCATCGCCCACCTCATGCCCCACATCCTCCGCCACACGGCGAGATAAGCGCCGGACGCGAAACCGGGGATGAGCGCAGAGAGCGCAGAGGACACAGAAAACACCGAGGAGATTCTTTATTTTCTTTCCCTCTCTGTGCTCTCTGTGTTCTCTGTGTCCTCTGCGCTTCGTTTTCGGTATCGCTTCCCTGGGAATGACGGGAATGCCGCATTGTTGTACTGTAATAGGAACAGCGTAACCGTGGTGGGATGCGGAAGTGGTTGCGCCGAACCGCACGAATGAGGAGGCTTGGTGTGGCGACAATTGATACAGACATCGCGATTATCGGCAGCGGACCGGCCGGATTGACGGCAGCGATTTACGCGGTGCGTGCGGGGCTTTCCGCGCATGTCATCGCGGGGTACGCCTGGGGCGGGCAGTTAATGTTCACGGGCCGCGTGGATAACTACCCCGGCTTCCCGGCGGGCGTCGAAGGCCCTGAATTAATGCAAAAGATGCGCGAGCAGGCGGAGGCGCAGGGCGCGGTCGTCCTCGATGATGAGGTGGACGAACTAATCCCCGGCGCACACCCGCCGCACACGATCAAGACGATGAACGGCGAAGAGATCGTCGCGCGGGCAGTCATCCTCGCGACCGGGTCGGAGCCGAAGTGGCTCGGCATCCCGAACGAGGAGCGGCTGCGGGCGGGCGGTGTCTCGTCCTGCGCGACGTGCGACGGCGCATTCTTCCGGGGCAAGAACGTCATCATCGTCGGCGGCGGCGATACCGCGATGGAAGAGACGCTGCATCTCGCCAAACTCGTCAATCATGTCACGGTCGTCCACCGGCGCGCGCATCTCCGCGCAACAGCGGCGATGGTCAACCGCGTCAAGGAGCAGCCGAATGTCTCCTTCGCACTCGAACGCGTGCCGATCGGCGTCGAGGGTGACAAAAAAGTCACGGGCCTAACCGTCCAGAAGCCGGACGGCATCATCGAGACAATCCCGGCGGACGGCGTCTTCGTCGCCATCGGCCACAACCCGACGGTGCGGCTCGTGGAGGGTATCATCCCACTCTCCGAGTACGGGACGGCCGTCCGGCTGCCGGACTCGACGCAGACCGTCGTGCCGGGCCTCTTCGTCGCGGGCGATGTCTGGGATCACCACTACCGCCAGGCGATCACGGCAGCGGGCGATGGCTGCCGCGCCGCGATGGACGCCGAGCGCTGGCTGGGCGCACCCCGCCTCGACAGTGCCGAGCGCTACGCCGACTACCCGGCGGACGAAGAAATGCTGGCAACGGCGAAGTCCTAATCCCCCTGATTCCCTTTCCCTGGTGGCGTGGCCCTCGCCTGCCTCTCTGTGACAGGCTAAAGGCCGCCTCCACCGGGTTCCTCTCGCGAACTGCGTACGTCCGACGTTTTCAAAAGTGATGGCATCCGCATTGCATTACTGGTATCCAGTGTTATGCCGAAAAAACGGCTGCGGATGTGCGATGAACGTATCGTCGCGTATCCTGCGATACGGAATTTCATCTCTACGAAAGGAGCCGCTATGCGGCGGAAGAGCGTGTGCCGCGTGCGGATGCGGTGCAAACGATGATTGGTCGCAATGACGAACAGGACGATTCGCGTAAGCGCACGGTACGCTTTGAGATCGCGCCCCGCTCCATTTTCCTGATCCTTGCCATCGCCGGGGGCATTCTGCTCATCACGCGCCTGTGGGAGATTATCCTCCTTCTCATCATCGCGCTCGTCCTCGCGGGGACGTTCAGCCCCGTCGTCAGCTGGCTCGAACGGCACCGTGTCCCGCGATCCCTCGCGCTTGGCCTGATCCTCATTGCCTTGCTCGCCTTTATCGTTGGCCTCGGCGCGCTGATTATCCCCGCGATGGTTCATCAGTTCAGCATGCTTTCCAGCGAAGCGCCGCGGATCCAGGCCCGTCTGGCAGATCTCGCTGCGCGCGTGCCGCCCCTCGCCAGCCACGCGGACGCCATCCGCACTGCCCAGCCCACGCAGTTACTTGCCCCCGCCGGCGCGTATGCGCTCAAGTCGGCTGCCGCCGCCGCGCAATTAGTCGTGCTGGGGGGTACGACCGTCGTCATCGCCTTTTATCTGATCGCGGATCACGAACGCGTGACCGGTTTTCTTTTCGCCCTCCTGCCGCGTCACTACCATATCCGCACCGCCCGCGTGCTGCTCGACATGGAGACGGTCGTCGGTGGATACATGCGCGGCCAGGCCATCACCTCGCTCTGCATCGGGGTATTCGCGTTCGCTCTCTTGCGCGTCATGAGCGTACCGAGCGCCCTACCCCTGGCGATCATCGCGGCATTTTCAGACCTGATCCCGCTGATCGGCGGCGTGCTGGTCGTCGTGCCCTCCGTCCTGTTCGCGCTCACTGTTGGCCCGCTCCAGGCGGTGATCGTGCTGGTCGCCCTCGTCATCTATCAGCAGTTCGAGAGCCACCTGCTCCTGCCGCGCGTCTATGGCCAAAGCCTGCGCCTCTCGCCGCTGGCGGTCATTATCGCCCTCCTGGTCGGCGGGACGCTGCTGGGCATCGTCGGCGCGCTGCTCGCCCTGCCAATGGCGGCCGGCATCCGCGTGTTGATCGAGAACTACCGGATTGAGTTGCCGGGTGAGCATCCGGGGGAGAAGGAAGAGCGGGCGGAGGAAGCGCACGCCGAGGCGACCTACGCTACGCAAACACAAGGCACGTCGGCGGTGGAGTCGGCGATGATGGCGACGGAGATCGCCGAACAACTCCAGGAAGCGGACGAGGTGGAGATGGGAGAGGCTGAGGTCCCCGTCGAAGAGCGGAGCGATCCGCCCCATCACCCACCCGCCGTGCCAAATCCCGCGCGGTAAAGTGCGAAGCGCGCATATCTTTCTGGTGGCGGCAGGCTCCGGGTACCCTCTGATACTCTTTCACGTTAGACATGTCGTGATACGACCCTACTTTAACCGTTGCAGTGCAAGCGACCAAGTCATCGGGAAACACGACATCTGTATCGCGAAAGAGTATGAGTGGCATGCCAAGTCTGACGCAGGCTAAAGCCCGCGCCCACCCTTGGATTAGCCGGGTACGTTGTTAATGTTCAGATACCGCCCCTCGTAGCGTGCCACGCGCGGGGCACGCGCCGCGCTGTCTGGCAAGGGCGGGAAGGAGGCATGCGGTTCGGTCTGATACCAGTAGGCGGTGCTGGCGATGTCGTCGCCCCGATCGTTCGCATGACCGTGCTCGATCGTCACGCGGATGCCCGTGTCGAAGAGCACCGGGTCCTCGATGTGGTAGCGATAGACGGTGATCTTGCCGCCCCAGTTCGCCGTGCCGGGCAGCAGAATACCGTGGTACGGCGCGACGTAGAATTGAGAGGGGCACCACGCGCAGCCGTAGTAATCCTCCGTGCCGGTGCCGGTGAGCGTTGGTAATGCGTCGCCATCAATGAAGATCATGTCATCCCCCTCGCCGTACCACGACCAATCCGCCGCCAGCCCCGCACCGCTCTGACGCGGATCGTGGAGATGTACATTGTCGTAGTCGAGGTGGCAGCCGACGTAGTGCCCCTTGCCCGTCGCTTCCATGATGCAGTAGTTGCCCGCGCCGGTGAGGTTCTTGCCGTCACCATCGTTGTGTGGTTCGGCGTGCGCCGGGTTTTCGCGATGCCACGAGGCGTGAAAGCGGCCCAACCCCTCCTCCAGCGCGGCATACTCCTCGTAATCCACGTAGAAATAAAAGGAGCGGCAGGCGACCGGGCCATCGTTCGTGATCGTGATGCGCGCGCCAGCGGCGAAGGGCATCGGGAAGTAGCAGTTCAGCCCTTTGCCATCCTGCGGACTCATCGCCAGCATCGGCGTGGCGAAGTTGCGCGTCATCGCGTGGCCCATGCCGAAGAAGTCACCGACCGGTGTCTCCACCGACGGCGCCGCCTCGCCGTCCCAGTACATCCGCAGGACGAGATTGCGCAGATGGAGCGGATCATCCGAGGCGATCGTGAACCAGAGATGCGTGATGCTGCCCGCGCCTGCGATGTCCGCCAGTGTTGCCGTCTCGCCCGGTGCGATAGTGATGAAGTCCCGGTTGCCCCCCGTCCGATCCCACGACGCCGCCCGCCGCCGCTTCGCGTCCCGCAGCCGCGCCAACCCCCGCAACGATGCCCCGCCGAATGTTGGTAACCCAGTCACCGCATGCTCCCTTCGGTCATCCATCAATCTGCTATTCCGATGCCTATTGTATCCATCACATTGTCCCGATGTAGCGTGTGATATTCTCATGGTGTGCGGACAGGCAGTACTGGAGGATACGATGGCACGAGCACACGAAACAGCACGTCAGCATACGTCATTCAGGACTGGTCCGGGAGAGGCGTTGATTGCCATACCCACCGAAGACGGCGGAACGATCTACTACACGAGCGAGGAAGCGGCGCGGGCCGATCAGACGGATGAAACCCTTCAGGCGGCACTTGATACTGCCGGAGCGTTCAGTGACCTCGACTGGGATGAGGCAATGGATGAACTCGACCGAATCCGTCACGGGGATAAAGATTCCTCACGCCCTGCATGAGCGGATTTCTCCTCGATACAACACCGCTCACTGCGTACCTCTTCGCTCGACAGCGCGCTGTTGCGTTGATTCATCCGTGGGCCATCCAGGAGGAAGCAGCAACGAGCATTCTTGTGTACGGCGAAGTGATTGAACATCTTCGTGGTCGCCCTGATTACCTCCGCCATCAGCAAGCATTGCGCCGACTGCTTCGGGAAGTTACTCCATGGACACTAACGTACGGCATCCTCGAACGATACGCCGATGTTCGCCGCGCTCTTTGCCCTCCGCATGGTCCCGGCGTGATCGGTGATATGGATACGCTCATCGCTGCTACCGCACTGGAACGCAACGTCACGCTCGTCACGTGCGACCAGCATTTAGCGCGTGCCGGGGTTGACGATCATGCTGATTGATCGGCAGGAATTGCGGCAATAGGTTCCTTCCCCTATGCTTCTGGCACTCATGTTGCCATAACAGAGCGATAACAGAAGTGGAAGGGAGGTTCTTCGGGATGAGCGTACGTACGTTCCCACCACGGAAAGAAGGAGAGTCGAAAGTCGAAAGTCGAAAGCCGGCAGTTATCCCGACTGCCGACCATCCCGACCGCCCCGAACAGGAGCCAGAGGAAGAGCCGTCGCATATCCGCTGCCTCTTTGCCGAATGTTTCGGCACGGCGGCCCTGACGACCGTTGCGGCGGGTGGCGAGGTGATTGCTTCCATCAGTAATGGTGAAGTCAGCCACGACGCGCAGGCAATCGCGCCCGGCCTGCTTGTCATGGCGCTGATTTATGCGCTTGGGGACGTGTCGGGCGCGCATGTCAATCCCGCTGTCACCCTCGCCTTCGCGCTGCGCCGCGATTTCCCCTGGTGGAAGGTGCCGCTGTACTGGATCGCGCAGATCGCGGGTGCGTTGGGCGCGGCGGGCTGCCTGCGCGCACTCTTCGGCACGGTCGCACACCTCGGGGCGAACCAGCCACGGCACGGCGTCGGTGTCTCATTGGTGATGGAAATCCTGCTCTCGTGGCTGCTCATTACCGTCATCCTCGGCACCGCGACGCGCAATCGGCTGATCGGTCCGAACGCGGCGATCGCGGTCGGCGGGACGATTGCCCTCTGCGGATTATTCGCCGCCCCGATCAGCGGCGCATCCATGAACCCGGCCCGGTCGCTCGGCCCCGCACTCGTCGGTGGCACGACCGGGCATCTGTGGATCTACATCGTTGGGCCGGTCGCGGGCAGCATCCTCGCCGTCGTCGGGACGTGGATCATCCATGGGGGGCGGAAGCCGATGGAGCGTGACGCCGCGACGGGCGACGACGGGAAGGAATAACTGCTCCCGATCCTTCTTGCCTGCGGTACACTGACCCAATGCATACCCGTGTTGCGTGAGCAGTGAGAGTGGGGAAAGCAGTGAAGATTAGTTATGCACCGAGGCGAGCGGCGTTCTATCCCTACGATGGCGGTACCGGCTGGGAAGTGCCGCCGAAAGAGGTCCGGCAGGCATATCTGCGTGCGGTGCATGATCGCGGTTTCGCGGGGATTGAAATCGGCCTCGGTCAGGGTGTCGGGACGAGTGAGGCGGAGATACGGGCGCTGTGCGAGGACCTGGAGGCGGCGGGGGTACCCTGTGCCGCCGTCCGTGGCGGGGGTGGGTTCGCGCATCCCGGCGTCGCGGCGCACAACCGGCAGCGGGTGGCGGATGCGATCCGCATGGCGGCGTGGATCGGCGCGCCGCTCGTCAATATGACCGTTCTGACGCCGCCGACGGATCCACATGGCATCGGCGCGCAGGGCACCGGGGAGCGCCTCTGTCAGGGCGGCAGCCGCACCGCGACAGAGGCCGATTTCGCGATCACCGCCCGGTATTTGCAGGAAGCCGCCGCACTCGCCGCCGATCTTGGTGTCGCCATCGCCATCGAGATGCATCAGCGCTCCATCGCGGATACTGCATGGAGTTGCCTGCACCTGCTGGAACGCATAGATCGGCCGAATGTCGGCATCAACCCCGATCTCGGCAATCTCTACTGGGCCTACGACGAGCCGGAGGAACCGCTGGAAGCGTGCATTGCCGCCCTCGCGCCGCATGCGAACTACTGGCACTGCAAGTCCCTCGCGCGCACGTACATCCCGGAGCATCACCGGGCCTATTTCCGGCGCGTGCCGCTACCGGAGGGCGAGATAGACTACCGCTTCGCGATTGCGGCGATGGCGCAGACGGGCTATGACGGCGCGCTCGCCATTGAGGGCGTGCCGCTCGGCGATCAGTTGTACAACGACGCCCGCAGCCTCGCCTATTGCCAGCAGATCATCCGCGAACTCGACGCAGCGCAATAATAGGAAGGGCGGCGGCATGATAACGCACGTTCTGGAAAGCCCCTCGCCGCTCACCGAGCGTAACCGGCTGCGCGCCGCCATTGAGACCGGGCCGTTCGACGCCATCATCGTCTCATCGCAGGAGAACACCTTCTATGCGACGGGCGCGTTGATCCTCACGCAGCGGGAAATCCCGCTCCGGCTGGCGCTGACGCTCTGGCCGCGTAATGGGGAACCGGCGTTCGTCGTCTGCGGCATCGAGGAATCACTCGTGCGGCGGCAATCGTGGATCGGCGATCTGCGCCCGTACGTCGAGTTCGCGGAAAGCCCCATTGCGATGATCGCCGCTGCCGTGCGGGAGCGGGGGCTGGAGCGCGGCCATATCGGCATCGAGATGGATCATCTGATGGCGCGCTACTGGGACGAACTGCGCGCCGCCCTGCCGGACGCGACTTTCGGGGATGCCGGGCCACTGCTCGCCGCCGTGCGCGTCGTCAAGACGCCCGGCGAAGTGGATCGCCTGCAAACCGCCGCGCGTGCGCTGGAACGCGCCATCTCCCGTGCTTACACGACCGCCCGCCCCGGTTGCACCGAGAAGTGGCTGGCGGATACGATGGCGACCGCGCTGCTTGCCGAGGGTGCGGACGCGGTGAAGGCCATTGTTCTCTCCAGCGGCCCGCGCTCTGTGCAATCGCACGCGACGGCGGACGGCACAACGCCGATCCCATCCGGCGCGACGATCCGCGTGGACTTCGTCGGCGTCTTCGGCGGCTATTTGGCCGACCTCGCGCGGATGGCCTGCATCGGCGAGCCGAACGACACGCAGCGCCGCTATTACGACGGCCTGCGCGCAATCGAGTGGGCGATGATTGACGCCTGCCGACCCGGCACGACGGCTGCCGACATCTACGCGGTCGGCAAGGCAGCCTACGCGCGCGTACTTGGTATCGAGACGCGCAAGCCGCACTTCGGCCACAGCCTCGGTATCGGCCTACACGAAGAACCCCTCATCCACCCCGCGAACCCGACGGTTCTTGAACCCGGCATGGTCCTCTGCATCGAGCCGACACACGCCGACCCATCCCTCGGTGGCTTCCACATCGAGGACACCATCGTCGTCACCGATGGCGCGCCCCGCCTCCTCTCCGACGCCGTCCCGACCGAGCAGATGGTGGTAATTGCCTGACCGTAATTAGCGTACGCTCGCGCGAATTATTCGTGCGTCCGCTATATGCGGATATGACGATGCGCGTGTTAGACTGAGCGTGCCGCGTCCAGATGGGTGGTCACGGAGTACGCAGTATGCAGCGGCACCGAAAGCGGTCCCCCTGCCGGGAGAACCTCAGGATGACAGAGGAAGCCATGCGACCCCTCGATGGGATGGCCTTCGCGACGCGCGCGGTGCATGCGGGCGAGCGACCGCCGCACCCCGATTACACGCCCGTCGTCACGCCGATCTACCCCGGCTCGTCGTTCGCCTACGACGATATGCAGATCGTGGACGAGATCTTCGCCGCCACGCGCGACGGGTACGCCTACACGCGCTACGGCAACCCGACGAACACGGCGATGGAGGCAGCCGTCGCTGCTCTCGAAGGAACGGAAGCGGCCATCGGCTTCGGCTCCGGCATGGCTGCCTTGCACGGCGCGTTCATGGGCACGGGCATCAGCGCGGGCGACACGGTGATCGCCTCCCGCGAGTGCTACGGCGCGACGACGACGCTGCTGCAAGGCTATTTCGCCCGCCTCGGCGTGCATACGACGTTCGTGGACATTCTCGACCTCGCCGCAGTCGAGGAGGCGGTGCAGCGGGAGCGGCCCCGCTTTGTCACCTTCGAGACGGTCTCCAACCCGCTCCTGCACGTCGCGGATGGCCCGGCGATTACGGAGATTGCCCACCGCGCGGGCGCGCTCATCGTCGTGGACAACACCTTCACGACGCCGGTGTTGATGCGTCCCGCTGCGTGGGGCGCGGACATGGTCGTCCATTCCTCCACGAAATATCTTGGCGGGCACGGCGACGTGACGGCGGGCGTTGTCGCGACGACGGCGGCCTTGCGCCATCAGTTATACGAGGTGAACAAAGCGATTGGCGGCATTCTCGGCCCGTTCGAGGCGTGGCTCGTGCTGCGTGGCATGAAGACTCTCGCGCTGCGCGTCGAGCGGCAATGCACGAGCGCCGCGCGAGTAGCGGACTGGCTTGGCACGCACCCCGCCATCGCGCACGTTAATTATCCCGGTCTCGCCGATCATCCGCAGCACGCGCTGATGGAGCGGCTCTCGCTCACCGGGCAGTACGGCGGCATGATCTCTTTCGACATCGCGGGCGCGGATAAAGCCGCCGCCTTCCGCTTCATGGAATCGCTGCGCCTCTGCATCCCCGCGACGACATTGGGCGATGTTTACTCGATTGTCCTCTACCCGCCGATGTCCTCACACCGCAGCCTGACGCCTGAGCAGCGCGCCACCATCGGCATCGGTGACGGGCTGATCCGTTTCTCCATCGGCATCGAAGCGGTGGACGACATCATCGCGGACCTCGATCAGGCGCTAGGGAAAGTCGGCAGTCGGCAGTCGGCAACCGGCTCCGCCCTTGTTTCGTAGGGGCGATGCTTGAATCGCCCATAGGCATCAAGATAAGGAATCATGCCGCCACCGCCTGCAATAACTGGCAAGTATTCGGTCGTTTCCGGCGTTTGTTGATGCGTCCGCCTGCCACCAGACACCGTTCGATACTCGCGAATGCCGTCGCCAGTTGGTCGGCATCGGCGAAGACGCAGGCGAGGTAACACGCATGTGCCCGCACCGTCTGCGCTCCTTTGACCATGCTCCGCTGCGGATATTGCCAACTCGTCACGACCACTATCCAATGCTGAATCACCATTGCCAGCAGTTTCGCGTAGACTTCGGTGAGGATGCGCCACGGTTTCGTACTGCGCCATTCATCAATCTTGCCATCACGCTTCCACAGTTTGAATAAGAGCTCGATCTGCCAACGCACACGCCCCACGACCATCGCCTCGGCCACGCTCAACCGCTCCGCAGGCACATTCGTCACCCGGATCGTCCAATCTGCCAGCGTCAGTTTCCGCGCGCTGACCGTCTGCCCGCGCTGTCGCGCCGCGTCGCGCAGCCGTTGGCGTCGCTCGTTGGCGACTGCCTTTGGCACCCGTTCAGCGAGCAGACGGCAGGGCAGCCGTTCGCGAACGCCAAGCAGGATCGGCAGATCGAGCGTCCGTTTGCACCGCTGTCGCAGGAGGGTGAGGAGATCATGTCGCTGCCCGGTCGGATCGAGGACAACCGTGCCGACCTGCACGCGGGTCAGCCAGTAGCCATGCTGTGCGCTGAGCGTGGCGAGTACGCTCAGATCGAAGAAGCCCAAATCCGCGAGCCGCAGCACCCCCGGCGCGAGCGGAGCATCCTGAATCGGCAGTAGGCGATCATGGGGCCGCGCTGCCATCAGATGCGGCCCGTCGAGCCGACCGGTCAGCAGGTCGACCCCAACGCCGATCTTCAGCGCGGCGTGGCTACTCATCTGGTTGGCGCCACCGGGGAACTGCACGGCGAGCGCGGCAGGCAAGCCGATCACCGAGCCATCAATGACGACCACCCCCGCGAACCGATTGAGCACGGCGAGATCAGTCGGGGTCGCGGTGATCGTCTGCTGAATCGCGGCGGCAAGGACGTGGGCGAGGCAATCGGCCGATTGGGGGGAGAAACGATCAGCGATTCCTTGACCGGTGATGCGGACACCGAGGGTCGCCGCCGTTTGGGCGAGGTGCTCTAAGGTGGCATCGGGCGTGCCGAGCCAACCGAAAACGAGCATTTGCACGAAGGTGGCCCCAGTGAAGACACGCACCCGTTGGATCAGGCCGGAATCGCGTCCGGCCTGATCGGCAGTCGTGGTCAAGAGGGTTTGCAGCGCGGGCACGAGGTCGGCGATACTGGTCATGGAACGCTCCTTGGTGGGTGAGGATGTTTCAACACCACCAGCATGCACGAAGGGCGTTCCTTTGTCTCTCTGTTTTTCCTTATCTTGATGCCTATGGGGCGGCTCACGCGGTCCCCTAATCCTCTCTGCCAACCAGTTCCTTGTACGTGAGCCGCTTGCCCGCTGTCTGCACAACCGCCCCGATGAATCGCCCGCCGTCTTTGCCTTCACGGGTATTGAATCGGTACTCCTGCTCGACAAGGTAGCGGTGAAGGTGATCGTCCGAGAGATGCGTCCACGTCCCACCGTAGCATCGCTTGAAGAGCGTCCAGTAGTTCTCGAGGCTGTTCGTGTGAACCGCCCCGCGTACGTATTCGTCCAAGTGGTTGACTGTTTCATGGATATAATCCGCCTCTAGCCCCATGTAGCCACCATGCGTGTCTGTGTAGAGGGCTGAGCCTTCTTCCACGTTGGCACGGACTTCCTCATGCAGCGTCTTCTGCGTCGTGTCC
>JALYUS010000642.1 GCA_030853625.1 Chloroflexota bacterium | reverse complement strand
CTGCTTGCGTCGTGCGGCCAGTCGGCGACGCCCGCGCCGCTTGTCTCGACGACGATCGCAGCCGGGGATGTCGTGCTGTCCTCCATCAGGGGAACGGATCCCGGCGGGAGTGCGTCGGCCACCGTCGCGGCGCCGCCGAACACGCGCTGCACTATCGTGTATACGACGCCGGATAACCGGATTATGCATCTGCCTGGACTCGGCCCGAAGGGGACCGACGCACACGGGAAAGCGACCTGGACATGGTATGTCGCCACGAATACCGCGCGCGGGATCGGCACGGTGGCGATTACCTGCGGCGGGATCACGCGATCTGAGCGCATCTTGATCGGCGTCGGGGAGTGAGAAGTTCGGGGTTCGGAGTGAATCGGTAGATAGATGCTGAACGGTGGTCATGCCATCCACACGACCTGCCCCTGGTGCCTGACCCACATCGCGTCCGCCTGCACCGCGCCGATGCTGCCGCACCGTCGGGCGCTGCACCCCAAACGCCACCCCGATCACCACGAGCGGACAGCCATCCGCGTAAATTCTATGAGCGATCGTCCGACAACGTGATCTCGCCGGACGATGGCGGAATACCCGATGGTGCGGGCGACCATGCCACGACGACAGACAGCAGGAAAAGGAAGAGCGGCAACCGCCAGTAAAAGAACTGGACATCGCCGCCGCTGAAGGCGAAGAAGACGCCGCCGAGAATCGCTGACCACTGGAGCGCGGACGCCATATCGCGCACCATGACGACCGCGCACCCAACGACAATTAGTACTGAGAGCGCCAGCGCGACGGAGGCAAACGGCTTGATCCGCTCCGGCGAGAAGCCGCCGAGTGCGACGATCTGCGCCGCAATGCTCTCGTTCCACTGCGGCGTGCCGAGCATCGCGCTCGGCACTTTGTTCGCATGGTGGAAGAACGTCGAATCCACGAACGCCTGTGGCGAAAGCAGCGCAAGCGGCACGATGACCAGCGTCGTCAGCGCCGCACAGGCAATCGGCGGCAACCAGAGCCGCCGGGGGATGGCACGTACGGCCCGCCAATCGTGCTCGCCCGCGTGCCACCGCTCCTCAAAAGCGATCACGAGCGGTCGCACGAGCAAAACGGCCCACGGGATGGCGAAGATGAAGCCATACTGCTTCGTTCCCATCACCATCGCCGCCGCCAGCGCCGAGCCGACGATTCGCCCCCGCGCGTAGAGCAGCACGGCGAGGGCAATCCAGAAAACGAGGAAGAAATCGAGGATGCCAAGCACGAGCGCGATCTGGAAGCCGGGCAGAAAGAGCAGCCAGAACGCCGTCAACGACCGCGCAGGCCAGATGCCGAGCCGGGGCCGCGCGAGCAGGTAGATGAGGAGCGCCGTCGCAAGGTCCGCGAGGGCGAGGCCGATGCGCACATTGCCGAGCAGATAAAAGGGGATCTCCGCGAAGAGACTGCCGGGGAAATAGGTGTAGGTTGGGTAGTTCGTTACACTCGCCTGATGTTCGTAGACCCACGTCGGCACATGCGTGTAGGGGTTCATGCCGTGCAGGAAAAAATACACGCCCTGGCTCGTCGCCCAGTAGACATCGCTCTTCGTGTCGCGTGTCGCCCAATCCCACCGCATCAGCGCGCCCGCCGGCCAGACAAGCAGCCAGACGAGCCGGGTCAGGCCCTCCCACGGGATGAGTGTCAGCAGGATCAGCACGAGGTTGACGAGCAGGTAGACGTTGATATGCGGGATTGCCTTCGTCGCCGTGTCGTAATAGATCAGCATCTGACCGATCAGCAGCGCGAGCAGCACCAACCGGAACAGGTCCCGCCCCGCCCACAGCCCGCGCTGCGCAGAGTTCGCGTCGGTAGTATCGCCGTGATTACCCATTCAATCCCTCGAACGATGCGCGTTTGCGGCCCCGGAGAGATCGCGCCCACCCGTCAGCCTATCAGCCGATACGGCCTCGTACAACGAGACAAAGAGAGTTGGGGGAAGGGATGTGTCTCAAACCCGGTCGCTCGCGCACGATGCAGGGACGGGTGGAGGCAGGCTTCCAGCCTGATTGACCCACAGGCTGGAAGCC
>JALYUS010000638.1 GCA_030853625.1 Chloroflexota bacterium | reverse complement strand
GGACGGACCTGGAGACGGCTGCGGACACGGTAGGAGGCGGATAATGGCAACCGATGGGCCAGAGATCAGGGCCGCTGCCGCACCCGGTGACGGGGCGCGGTCGGTTGATGTCCGCGAGATCGAGGACGCGCTGACGCAACTCTGGATGACGAATCAAACCAGCGGTCATTCGACGATGCAGGCGTACACGCTGAACCTGATTATCTTCGCCGGTTCGGCGGCAAACGCGTCGGAAGCGCAAACGATCGCCGCACGGGTCGGACAAATGCACCCCTCCCGCACCATCATCCTCCACACCGAGGATGATACCCCGTCGCGTCTGCGCGCCTGGATTTCCGCGCAGTGTGAATACGGCCGGGAGGCGGAGCGGTCCGGCTCCGAGCAAATCATGCTCGAAGCGGCGGGGGATGGCATCCGGCAGTTGCCCGGCACCATCATCCCGCTCCTCGTGCCAGAGGTGCCGGTCGTGCTCTGGTGGTCGGGGGCAGGGCTGTTCAATCACCCGATCTTCCCGGCGCTGATGGATGCCTCGGATCAGCTGGTCATTGATTCCAGTGTCTATCCGGACGCAGTGCAGATGCTCGCGCAGTTACACGCGGTCGGCACGGAGGAGTATCCGGGCGTCGCACTACGCGACCTCGCATGGGCGCGCCTGACGCCGTGGCGGGAATTGACCGCCCAGTTTTTCGACGCGCCGCCGACCCGTCCGTACCTGGATGGCATTCAGCGGGTCCAGGTGACGTATGCGTACGGCGACGAAGGGCAGTACAACCCCGAACAAGCGCTGCTCTATGGCAGTTGGCTGGCGTCGCGGCTCGCCTGGGAAACGATTCCGAATCTGCGCCGCTTCGGGCGGGAAATGATGGTGGTGATGCGCGATGAGGAAGCGCCCATCACCCTCGAATTTTCCGCCCTGCACGCGCCCGATTTGCCTTCTGGCTGCCTGCTCTCCGCGACGCTGATTGCCCAGGCGAACGAGACGGTCGCGACCTTTGCGATCCAGCGTGCGGACGACCGCGCGCATACCGCCGTCACGATGACCGTCCATGGACAAACGACGCAGGAGCGAATCGTACCGATGCACGAAGGGTCGGTGGCGGATATGCTTGCGGAAGAAGTGAGCACGGTACGCCGCGACCATGTCTACGACGAGGCGCTGGAAATTGCGATTCGCATCGCCAGCCCCAGAAGTGGAGGTTCCCGTTGATAGCGACCGAGGAGAATCGCGAGATCGTCGTGCTCCCTGACCTCGATGCCGTCAGCCAGGAGGCGGCGCGCCGGTTCGTCACGATTGCGAACGATGCGGTCGCGCAGACGAATCGTTGCACCGTTGCCCTGGCGGGCGGCTCGACACCGGAGCGGCTGTACCGACTGCTCGCCTCGGACGCCTATCGGGACGCCGTTCCATGGGCCTCGCTCTATCTCTTCTTCGGTGATGAACGCTGCGTGCCGCCGGACGATCGTGAGAGCAATTATCGTATGGCGCGGGAGGCGATGCTCGATCACGTCCCGGTGTTGCCGGAGCAGGTCTTTCGCATGGAGGGCGAGCGCGATCCCCAGAGTGCGGCAATGACGTATGACGCGATGCTCGGCGATGCCTTCAGTCTCACGCCGGGGCGCGTCCCACGCTTCGATCTGATCTTGCTCGGCATGGGACCCGACGGCCATACTGCGTCGTTGTTCCCGCAAACAGATGGCTTGCAAGTGATCGAGCGGCTGGCGACCGCGAACTATGTGCCGAAATTCGATTCGTGGCGGCTGACGCTGACGTATCCGGTGCTCGATGCGGCGGCGCACGTCCTCTTTCTGGTCGGTGGGGCGGAGAAGGCGGACGCGGTACAACAGGTGCTCGAAGGGTCGTTTGATCCCGCCGAATACCCCGCGCAGGGCGTGCGGACGCCGGAAGGAAGAGTCACGTTTCTGCTTGACGCCGCTGCCGCAGGGAAACTGATCGCCACACACTAATCGGGGGAGCAATGGAGACGGTTGACTATACGCGGGCCGTGCCGGTCGTCCGTGAGACGGACGTCCTGGTGATCGGCGGCGGCCCGGCCGGCATCGGCGCGGCCATCGGCGCTGCGAAGACCGGAGCGAAGACATTGCTGGTCGAGCGGTACGGCTTTCTTGGCGGTAACGCCACGGCGAGCCTCGTCGGCCCGTTTATGACCAGTTATAGCGCCGATGGGAAGACCCAATTGATTCAGGGCGTCTTCGATGAACTTGTGCGGCGGATGGAAGCGGTCGGCGGCGCGATTCACCCCTCGAAGGTGCCTGCGGGCGTCGCCAAATCCGCGTACATGAAGCACGGACACACCGGTGTCACCCCCTTCGACCCCGAAGCAATGAAGATCATCAGCGCCGAGATGTGCCTTGAGTACGGCGTAGCCCTGCTCCTCCACACGATCTTTATTGACCCTATCATGGATGGCGATACCGTCCGTGGCGCGATCCTGCACAACAAGAGCGGCTTGCAGGCCGTCCGGGCGGCGGTGACGATTGACTGCTCCGCCGACGCCGATGTCGCGGCCCGCGCCGGCGCGCCCTTCGCAATTGGCCGCGCGAGCGACGGATTAACGCAACCGATGACGATGTTCTTCCGGGTCGGCAATGTGAACCGCGCGGACGTCGATGCCTATTTCGCCGCGCACCCGGAAGAGATCGCACAGCGCATGGCCTTCAGTTCCTGTATCAAGGCGGCGCAGGCGAACGGCGACTATACGATCCCGCGCGAGCGTTTGAGCCTCTACGAAAGCCCGCAGGAGGGCGTTTGGCGCGTCAATGTCAGCCGCATTCTCGGCGCGGATGGCACCAACGCGGACGACCTCACGCGCGCGGAGATCACCGGACGCCGCCAGGCGCTCGAAATCCTCGCCTTTTTGCGGAAATACGTGCCGGGTTTCGGGGCATGCACCCTGCTCGATACGGCGGCGCAGGTCGGCGTACGCGAGACACGGCGGATCGTCGGCGCGTACACGCTGACGCAGGAAGACCTGACCACCGGTCGTGATTTCGCCGACACGATTGCCTACGCCGCCTATCCAATGGACATTCACAGTCCGACGGACGGCGGCGGCGGCGTCTCAAATCGCGGTGAGACCGCCAATGCCTATCAAATCCCCTATCGCTGTCTCGTGCCGGAAAAGATCGAGCAACTGCTAGTCGCCGGGCGGTGCGTCTCCGCGACGCACGAGGCGCTCGGGGCGATCCGTGTCATGCCGCCGTCGTTCGCGATGGGTGAGGCGGCAGGCACGGCGGCGGCGCTCGCGGTCAGTGAACACCTCACGCCGCGCTCAGTCCCCATCGCCTGGGTGCAGGAGACACTGGTGAAGCATGGCGCGTATCTCGGGCCGCGCGCTGGCCGCAGCGAACGCGGATCGTGACACAATCATCCGGTGATGCAGACTGAAGCCCGCCCCACCATTGGCTATCGCGTATTCACCTGCACAACCGCACTGACCGGGTTTGTCATGCCACTCGCCTGCGCGGAGACATGCCATGCGCCCGGCGTCGCAAACGCGATGCTACCGGCCACTGTGCCATCACTGCC
>JALYUS010000584.1 GCA_030853625.1 Chloroflexota bacterium | reverse complement strand
CCTTCCCGCGAGGAAGGGGAGGGGAATCTCCGAAATACCGAGGCGTTATGCCGAACACCCGGATAATCAGCGCGAGTCACCCCTTCCTCGCGGGAAGGGGCCGGGGGTTAGGTTCTTCCGAGAACATATGAACCTCGATTGGCGCTGGCGCACAGCGATGATTCACACGACGTTGGTGGTATCCTGCCGGGAAGAGGGTTCCGTCCACTGACGCCGAAGGAGCGACCGCACGATGACAGCCACACGCCACTATGTCACGACCTTCGATGAAGCCTGGCAACAGTTCCGCGCCCGTCCGACAACCGATGATGAGACGGCGCACGACATCGGCAAGCGCGATCGCGCGGAGCGCTCATCGTATGTCGCCTTCCTCGTGCCCGTGACCGGTCACAGCATCGTCCAGGCGACACGGCCCGTCCGCGAAGCGCTGACGGCGGCGGGGATTGCGGAGGCGCTGCCCTCCCATTTCCTGCACATCACCGTTCTTGGCATCGGTTTTGAAGCAGCGATCCGCACGACAAACGGCAATATCGCGCGGATCATGGATCGTGCGAGCCGGGCGCTCCGCGATGTCCAACCACTGACGCTGACGCTGAAGGGCATCAATTCATTCGGCAATGCCGCGTTTGTCGAGGTACATGACGAGAAGAACGGCCTGCCTGCGCTGCGTGACCGGCTCGTCAGCGTCCTCCATCAGGTCGGGTTGGCGGGCTTCGGCGCGTCCGCGCTCTCCGGTGAGGGAACGACCCAGGACGATGAGGCGGAGCGCGATCAGGCGGACCCCGTCAATGCGCCGCCCTTCCTGCCCCATCTTTCCCTCTGCTACTACCGCGAGCAATACCCGACCGAGAAAGTTGCCGAAATTCTCGAACCCTACCGCGACCTCACTGTTGGGACGCTGCGGATGAACTACGTGACGCTCGCCGCTGTGCCGCATTCGGATTTCGACCGTTTCCCGCCGCTCACCCGCATCGCCGACCTGCTGATTGGCTAAGGGAGAAACGCTTGAACCGCAAAGACGCAAAGAGCGCAAAGGAAAAGAAGAAGCGATTGGAAAATACATATTTCTCTTCCCTCTTTGCGTCCTTTATGTCTTTTGCGTCTTTGCGGTTCGTACCCGGTTTCGTTATCTGATTCAAGGAGAGTAAGGCTTGTGACGACGCCTGACCTGACAACGCCCGCGCCGCCTCGGACAGTTTTTGTGATCGGCTCCGGGCCGATTGTAATTGGCCAGGCGGCGGAATTCGATTATGCAGGGACGCAGGCGTGTCGCGCGCTGCGTGAAGAAGGCGTCCGCGTCGTCCTTGTCAACTCGAACCCGGCGACGATTATGACGGATGAAGACATCGCGGATGTCGTCTACATCGAACCCCTGACCGTGGATGTGCTCAAGCGGATCATCCAGCGCGAGCGGCCCGATGGCCTCCTGCCCACGCTCGGCGGGCAGACGGGCCTCAACCTCGCCGTGCAGTTGGCGGACGCGGGCATCCTCGAAAAATACAATGTTCGCCTGCTCGGCACGCCGCTCGAAGCGATCAAAAAGGCGGAAGATCGCGCCCTCTTCAAGGAGACGCTGGAAAGCCTCGGTGAACCGGCGATTGCGAGCGCGATCTGTCATACGCTCGAAGAGGCGCAGGCGTTCGCCCAGAGCGTGCCGCCGCCGCTGATCGTGCGCCCCGCGTACACACTGGGCGGCACGGGTGGCGGCATCGCGGATACGTGGGATGATTTGGATGCGAAAGTGCTTGCCGGCCTCCACGCCAGCCCGATCCACCAGATTCTGCTGGAGCGGTCACTGCGCGGTTGGAAGGAAGTCGAGTACGAAGTGATGCGAGACAGTGCGGACACCTGCATCACGATCTGCAACATGGAGAACTTCGATCCGGTCGGCGTCCACACGGGCGACAGCATCGTCGTCGCGCCGTCGCAGACGCTCTCGGATCGCGACTACCAGATGCTGCGCTCCGCGTCACTGCGGATCATCCGCGCGCTCGGCATCGAGGGCGGCTGCAATATCCAGTTCGCGCTCGACCCGCGTTCGTCGCAGTACTACGTGATCGAAGTCAATCCGCGCGTCAGCCGCTCCTCCGCGCTCGCCTCGAAGGCGACAGGCTACCCAATTGCCCGCGTCGCGGCGAAGATCGCCATTGGGAAATTGCTGCGGGAGATCCCGAACGCCGTGACCGCGAAGACGACCGCCGCCTTTGAACCGGCGCTCGATTACTGCGTCCTGAAAATTCCGCGCTGGCCGTTCGATAAGTTCTATCGCGCCGAGCGGACGATTGGCACGCAGATGAAGGCGACGGGCGAGGTGATGGCAATTGATCGCTCGTTCGAGGCGGCAATCCAGAAGGCTGTCCGCTCGCTCGAATGGGATGACCGCGACCTCGGATGGGAAGAGAAGGCGTGGGACGGTCCGGACGGCGCGGACATGCTCGATGACCTCGTGCGCCGACCGAACGACCAGCGGCTCTGGGCGCTGATGGCCTCCTTGCGGCGCGGCATGCCAGCAGACACCGTTGCCGCCCAGACGGGCATTGACCCCTGGTTCATGCGCCGCCTCGCCACGATAGTCCAGATGGAAGGCCGCATTCAGAGCGAGCCGCTGACCGACGAACTACTCTGGGAAGCGAAGCGAAGCGGCTTTGGCGATGCCTGGCTCGGGCGGCTGACCGAGACGTCGGAAGCGGCGATCGCGGCGCGGCGGCGCGCGGTCGGGATCGTGCCGGTCTGCAAGATGGTAGACACCTGCGCGGCGGAGTTCGACGCAGCGACGCCCTATTTCTACACGACCTACGAGGATGAGAACGAGGCCGAACCGCTGCCTGGCCCCAAGGCGGTCGTGATCGGCAGCGGCCCGATTCGCATCGGGCAGGGAATCGAGTTCGACTACTCCTGCGTGCAAGCCGCACATGCCCTGCACGCCGCGAATGTCCGCTCGATTATGCTCAACAACAATCCCGAAACGGTCAGCACCGATTTCGATACCTCAGATCGCCTCTACATCACGCCGCTCGATGAAGAGGGTGTGATGGATATTTTGTATCATGAGGGGACGGGCTTTCCTACTCCCCCACCCCCCTTCCCTCGGAGGGAAGGGGGAATAGCGGACGACGATGTATTGGTCAGTGCCACGAGGACCGGCGTGACTGCGGTATCTGCGGTCGCGGTCGCTTCAGAATCGAGCGGCACGCAGGTTGAGCGATCTCCCCTCTCCCGCGTGCGGGCGGAGGGGCAGGAGGTGGGGGCCGCTCCCAATGTCCCGCCCGTCGTCTTGCAGTTCGGCGGGCAGACGGCGATCAATCTCGCCGGGCCGCTAGCGGCGCTCGGCGTGCCGATTCTCGGCTCCGGGCAGGAGGCGATTGACCTCGCCGAAGATCGGAAGCGATTCGAGAAGTTCCTGCGGCAGGTCGGCATCCCGCAGCCACCCGGTACCGCCGTCCGCACCCTGCTCGACGCGGAGATCGCGGCGGAGGCGATTGGCTATCCGGTGCTGGTACGGCCATCATACGTGCTTGGCGGGCGGGCGATGGAGGTTGTGCATACCGAGGAAGATTTGCGCGCCTATCTCAGCCGCGCCGTGCTGCTCTCCGATAAGCCGGTGCTGATTGACAAATATCTCGCGGGTAAAGAGGTTGAAGTAGACGCGATCTGCGACGGCACGGACGTATTGATTCCCGGCGTGATGGAGCACATCGAGCGCGCGGGCGTCCACTCCGGCGACTCTTTCGCCGTCTATCCCGGCGTCAATCTCTACCCGACCGAGGTCGAACAAGTCGTCGAATACACGACGCGGATCGCGCTGGCGATGGGCGTACGCGGCCTGATGAATATTCAGTACGTCATTTACCGAGCGCGGCTCTATGTCATCGAGGTGAACCCGCGCGCCAGCCGCACGGTGCCCTTTCTGTCGAAAGTGACGGGCGTGCCGATGGTCAAACTGGCGACGAACATCATGCTCGGCAAGAGCCTCAAGGAGCAAGGGTACACCGGCGGCCTCTGGCCGCGCCGTCCCCTCGTCGCCGTCAAGGCGCCGGTCTTCTCGATGGCGAAACTGCGCGGCGTCGAGGTTGGCCTGGGGCCGGAGATGAAATCCACCGGCGAAGCGATGGGGATTGATCGCGCCTTCGCGCCCGCCTTTATCAAGGCGATTGCCGCCGCCGGGATGTCCCTGCCGGAGCGTGGCAGCGTCGTCGTCTCCTTGCAGGACAGCGACAAGACCGACGAGTATGCCGAGATCATGGAAATGCTCGTCCGCATGGGCTTCCACACCTATGCGACGGAGGGAACAGCGGCGTGGCTCGAAGCGCACGGGATTCCCGTACCGGCGGTCGCGCACCGCATCGGCAAAGGCTCGCCCGATATGCTCGATCTGATCTCAAACGGCACCGTCCATGCCGTTATCAACACGCCCGGCCCGGTGGACCGGGAAATCGCCGATGCCTTCCTGATGCGCCGCGCAGCGGTTGAACGCGGCATTCCCTGCATCACCAGTATGGACACCGCCCGTGCGATGATCGAAGCGATGCGCGTTGGCAACGAAGCGTATACCGTGCAACCCTTGCCGGACTACCGCAGTTTCGTTGGCCGGGGATATTGACCGGCCTTCTACGGCGGCTGTGGCGATACGCTGATTCGACATGATCCCCGCCGCAGACCTTCAGCGCGATTTCAGGATCGGTTCATCGAGCGCTCACCTCGCCGCGCAATACTCATACCTGACGGGGCCGGAGCGATTGATGGCGATGGACGAAATCAGGGAGCCGCACCCACCTGCCACACACCGGAGTTGTTGATCGTTGATGGTCCCGTTATTCTCTTGATTACTCCTTCCTTCCTCCTCCCCTTTTCTCGCGGCGGTCCCCCAACCGCCGCCTTTTTGTCTCTCTGTTACTCTTCGAGATGCGCTATTTCAGGAAGGTAAGCGATCCAATCATCGCGTTGATGTCGCCGAGGCGTGCGAGTTGCGCGCCGCCGGAGAAGGCGAAAAACGCATAGGCATCGCTCCCGTGGAAGGCATCCGTGAACAGCACATTGAGCGTGACGGGCTGCCCGTCGCGCGTGTAGGCGAGGATCGCGGTGTAGAACTTTGCCGGTTCGCCGCCGATCTGCCCATCGCGGATTGCTTCCTGGGAAAAGGTCGCTCCCACGCCCTGCGCCGTCCATCCCGCCTTGAATGCGTCAATCTCGTCGCCCAGGGTGGGGGCCTGCCCGATGATGTCCAGCGTCATTTCAAGCGTGGTGAATGGCCCCGTCAGGCCGACGGCATGGCGCATGCCGAGCGTCGCATCCGCATGCCAGCCAGCGGGATACTGGAGCGTGAACCGCCCCTGCGGATCTGTGTAGGTCTGCGTCAGTGGCGCGGCCGGGCCGAAGGGGTCCATCTGATTCGTCGCGGGCGGCGCCGATGGTCCGGTCGCCGGTGCGTTCCCCATCGCAGGGACAGGTGCGCTGCTCGCATAGCGCCATTTGTAGTAGTGCTGGCCGATATTACCCATTTCGACTTTGTACGGGTCGGGATTTGTATCAGTGTACGTC
>JALYUS010000554.1 GCA_030853625.1 Chloroflexota bacterium | reverse complement strand
CACCTGGCGACCGAATAAGCGCGTCGAGAAAGGCGGCTTCCGCTCCCTGCGGCCTGTCGCACGGGCTTAGCGTACAATATTCTCCCTTTCGCCAAACGACCCCCAGGAGAGCGAACGCCAGGCGCGTCGCCCCCGTCTTGGTGGTCAAGAGGGTCCGCTCCTCGTCGGTGAGGGTCCAGCAAGGGGCGTACTCGTCGGGTGGCCACTCGTGCTGCATGCGCGCGCTCCCGTGTTCGCCAAATACGCATACCGCGAACTTCTTCGGCTACAATAGCACGATGGACGCTGCCTCACGCCTTGCAGACCCCCTGACACTTCGCGCCCAAGCGCCCGACGCGAACTCGCTGCGCGCGGTGACTCAAGAAACGACGAAGCTCTGGCGCAAACATCACCTGACCTACGACCAAACCAAACAGGTCGTGGCGCAGGCGCGGCGCGCGCTGCGGCTCAGCGCACCGCGCACCCGCCGACGGACGGTGGAGCGACTCGACCGCAGGGAGGTGACGGCGCTGATCGACGCCGCCTATCGCCGGTCGAGCCGTCACGGCCTGATGGTCAAGACGCTCTTTTACACGGGGGCACGGGTGAGTGAGTTTGTGCATATTCGGGCGACGGACCTCTATCTGCGTCTCGACCCGCCCCAGATTTACCTCGCGCACGCGAAGGGCGGCAGTGATGGGTATGTGCCCATCGTCCCGGCCCTTGCCCAGGAATTGCAGACGCACCTCGGGGGGCGCCGCCGCGGCTATGTGTTCGAGAGTAATCGGGGCGACAAGTACACACCGCGCTATATCCAACTGGTCGTGCATGACGCGGCCATCCAGGCCGGCATCGCGAAGCAGGTGACGCCACACCGGCTGCGCGCCAGCGTGGCGACGATCCTCCTCGACGCCGGCATGCCCCTGGATCATGTCCAGAAGTTCCTCCGGCACAAGCGCATCGCCACCACGCAAATCTACGCCGAAACGAGTCTGCATGGACTCGGCGAAACGTATCTCCAAGCCCTTGACCGCCGCTAGTCGGTGACCCACCGGCGCTTACTTTGCCGGAATTGCGGCCTTCGCTACCTTAGGGCCTCCTATTGCGCATCCCCCAGGCGACGACCTGCTCGTGCAGCAGTCGGCGGTTGGTGGCATTGTCGTCGACGATCAGCACCCGCTTTCCCCGCAGGTCCGCGTGCTCCCGATCCTCGCCAACCGGCGCGGCGGCCTGCCGGGTGAAGCGCGCCGTGAAGCGGAAGGTGCTGCCCCGGCCCGACTCGCTCTCGATGCCGATCGCGCCGCCCATCAGTTCGACGAGCTACTTGGTGATCACCAGCCCGAGTCCGGTGCCGCCGTACTTGCGTGTCGTCGAGCCATCCGCCTGGGAGAAGGAATGGAAGAGCCGTCCCTGCTCCGCCGGCATCAGCCCGATCCCGGTGTCCGTGACTGCGAAGGCGATGACGACCGCGTCGGCGTGAAGATGCCGGACAATGTGGCCTACCTATCCGCAGCGATTGCCGCAGACTTCGCCGAAGAAGGTCGCGGAGGAATCGGACAGCCTTTCCGCGCTGTGGTGCGCACTTGACACGGAGACGCTTGTCTGGTACATTCGAATACAATGATATGCGAATACAGGAGGCACGGATGGACGAACGCGAACGCAAACTTTACGCTCTGCAGGCGCATCTCTGCCAAGTCCTCGCCGATCCCTCCCGCCTCGAACTGATTCACCTGATCGGCGACGGCGAGCGGACGGTCGGCGAACTGATCGCCGCCACGGGGTTGCGGCAGGCGAACGTCTCCCAGCATCTCTCGCTCCTCCGCCAGCGTGGAATCGTGGCGACACGCCGGGAGGGGACGACCGTCTCCTACCGTCTTGCGTACCCCGAGATTCTTGAGGCGTGCGCGCTCACGCGCCGCATCCTGCTGCGTCAACTCGAAGCGGCGCGCGAGCTGGTCGCGCCGGCAGCGGAGGGATAACGATGGGATTCGCACGATTCATGGCGACTGGCATGGGACGCGGCATCCGCATTGTCGCAGGCGCGGTCTTGATAACCATCGGGTTGCTGCGCGTCCGGGGCGGCCGGGGAGCGGTTCTGGCGCTCATTGGCCTGGTACCTCTGTTCGCAGGGACATTCGACGTCTGCGTGCTCGCGCCCCTGCTGCGGGCGCCCTTCAAAGGGAGCGATGTCCGGGTCCCTGCCCGTAGCGCGGACGGTATGCCATTGGATACCTCGGTTCGATAAGGAGCTTGCACCATGAACACGACCACTGACTACGGATTCAACACGACGCTCGCGCTCCCCTTCGCGGAGGCGATGGCCCGGACGAAAGCGGCGCTCAAGGAGGAGGGCTTCGGCGTCCTCAGCGAGATCGACGTCCAGGCGACGCTCAAGGAGAAGATCGCCGTTGACTTTGAGCGGTACGTGATCCTCGGGGCGTGCAACCCGCACCTGGCGTATCGAGGCCTCCAAGCGGAGCATGAACTGGGTCTGCTGCTCCCCTGCAACGTCATCGTCCACGCGCACGACGGCGGCACGATAGTCTCGATCGTCGATCCGATGGCAATGCTCGGCGTCGTGGACAATCCCGCCCTGCAAGAGATCGCGAATGAGGCACGCACCCGCCTTCAGCGGGTCGCCGTCAGCCTCGCGGGGACGGCCGAGACGGAAGCGACGGCCTGATGCCCTTGTATGAGTTTCACTGTCCCGACTGCGGCGCGCGGTTTGAGAAACTCGTTCGTCCCGTCCCGGCATCGGCGGACGTCGCGTGTCCATCGTGCGGGCACGTACCCGTCACGCGCCTTTTCTCCACCTTCGCACGCGTCGGCGGGTCGTCCTGCGCGCCGCAGCCGGGTGGCGGCTGAGGACTGCGTCCGGCAGGCGGTCGGCCTGCGTGATGGTACCAACAATGCGCACGTCCTTCGTGCGCGAGAATCCGGGTCATGATAGGAAAGGGACTGCATCGATGATCTTCAAGAAACTCCTGGGCGTGCGCCCAAC
>JALYUS010000552.1 GCA_030853625.1 Chloroflexota bacterium | reverse complement strand
GCCCTCGAACTCTTCAGCAAGATTCCCGTTCCGGCGGGGAAAATCACCTAACCCCCAGCCCCTTCCCTAAAAGGAAGGGGAGCGGAATCGCGTCATGCGGGGCGTATGCAATACGCCCAGTTCCCCTCCTTTTAGGGAGGGGGGTTAGGGGGGTAGGTAGATTGGCTTCCCATATCGTTGGGTCGGTGGCGGAGTTCCCGATGAACACGCACCGGGTGGTGAAGATTCGCGCCATCGAGATCGGCGTCTTCAATGTCAACGGCGTGTTCTACGCGCTGCCGAATGTCTGCCCGCACTCGTTTGGCCCGCTCTGCGAAGGTACTGTCAATGGCACGATGGCCTGCAATGCGGCAACGGGCTGGAAGCATGCCTGGGTGCGCGATGGCGAAATCCTCACCTGCCCGTGGCATGGCTGGGAGTTCGACATTCCCACCGGCCGCGCCCTTGCCCGCCCGACCGTCCGCATTCGCACGTACCCCGCACGGTCGCGGACGGTCAGGTCGTCGTCACGCTGTGACGCGGACTGAACGCGACAAATCTCGTGTGGCAGCGTCTGCGCGCGGCGTTGCTCGACACGTATGGAATCGGCTTGCTCTAAAATGGTATGCTCCCTGCTATGAGATTGTGTCGTTTGCTACCTGGTTTATCACTCGCATTGGTCGTGATGCTCGCGTTTAGCGCGCCGGTGGCGGCATGGCCGAGCGCGCCGTATCCGCGTTTGGCGCCATCAGCGCTGCCGCCGACGATCACGGCGCGCGCCGCGCTCGTACAGGAGAATACGAGCGACATGCTGCTCTACCAGAAAGAACAGGAGACGGCGATTGCCCCGGCGAGTACGATCAAGTTGCTCACCGCCATCACCGCGCGCACGCTTGGGCAGGTAGACGAACAGATTCAGGCGCAGAAGGAGGACCTCGTCGGTGGGAGCACGATGGGCCTCAAACCGGGCGATACGCTGACGCTCGGTAATCTGCTGATGGGGATGCTCATTCCCTCCGGTAACGATGCCGCAACGGTGATCGCGCACGCGGAAGGAGCGAAACTGCCGGACGCGGCGACGCTCGGCCCCGTCAATGCCTTCGTGGCGCGCATGAATGCCGTCGGCGTCGAGCGGGGGCTGACGGGCACGACCGCAGTCAATCCGAGTGGCCTCGATGCGCCCGGCATGGTCACGACCGCGCACGACCTCGCCCGGTTGGCCGATCTCGTGCTCGCCGATCCGATCCTCGCGCCGATTGTCCGCACACCGGAGGCAACGATTCCCTCGGCGTACGGCGTCTACCCGGTTAAGACGACGAACGAACTGCTCGGCACGCCAGGCGTGATCGGTATCAAGACGGGTACAACGGATGCGGCGGGGGAGAATCTTATCCTCGCCGTTGCCGAAAACAATCACCGGCTGATTATCGTTATCCTCGGCAGCACGGATCGGTATGCGGACGCCCGCGCGCTGCTCGCCTACGCCCGCGCGGCGTGGTCGTGGGTCGTGCTCGGCGATCCGCAGGCGTTGCCCGGCCTCGCGCGCGCCCTCGATGCCTGGGGCGTGACGATGCGGGAGCGCAAGACGGTCGTGATGGAGAGCACACTCGCGCCACTGGTACGGTACACACTCCTCCTATCGCCGTCATCGGCCACTGCCCCAACGCCGCCTGCCCGCTCAACTGCCGCGACCGGGACCGGGACCGCTGCGTCTAGTCCGCCTATTGTGCGTGGTGTTATCATCTTCTCGCTCGGGGATGGGGAACTCGCGCGGATGGACGTCTTCACCACGAGTGTCCCGCCGCCTGCCTAACCCCCGGCCCCCTTCCCGCGAGGAAGGGGGAGTGAGTCTCCTGAAGACAGGGGCATCATGGGGAACGCCCCGATATCGCGAAGAGTCACCCCCTTCCTCGCGGGAAGGGGGCCGGGGGGTTAGGTTTTCTATGCCCGATACACCGCGACGTCCGGTCAGCCGCACGCGCCGCCCAACCGAAAAGGGATCTTCCATTGCTCCCGCTTCCTCACAGGGGAAGGGGGCTGAAGAGTCAGGGCAGGAACGCCTCCAGAAAGTGCTCGCCGCGCGGGGCATCGCCTCCCGCCGCGCCGCTGAAGAGATCATCAAGGCGGGCCGCGTCAAGGTGAATGGTCAGGTCGTGCGCGAGATGGGCGTCAAGGTGAATGCGGAGCGCGACAATATCCTCGTGGACAACAAGCAACTCGCCCGCCCCCGCATGCGCTACCTCATCCTCCATAAGCCGAGCGGCTACATCACGACGACGAGCGACGAGCGCGGGCGCTGGACGGTGATGCAACTCGTGGATGTCCAGGAGCGTGTCGTTCCCGTCGGGCGGTTGGATCGGGACACCGAGGGCCTCCTGCTGATGACGAACGACGGCGAAGTGGCGCATCGCGTCATGCACCCGCGCTACGGCATCCAGAAGGAGTATCACGCGCTCGTCACGCCGTTGCCCAGCCAGGACGCCGTTCGTGCGCTCGGCGTGGGGATGGAACTGCGTGATGAACATGGCCAGATCGAGCGCACTGCCCCGGCGAAAGTGAGCCTCCTGCCCATCAAACACGGCGAGCAGTGGATCCGCATCGTCATCAGTGAGGGACGCAAGCGACAAGTGCGCCGGATGCTCGAAGCCGTTGGCTGCGACGTGCAGAAACTTGTCCGCGTCCGCCTCGGCCCGCTCGTCCTCACCGGTATCCCGAAAGGTGCGTGGCGCGAACTGACCCCCGGCGAGCGTCGCGAACTCTTCATCGCCCTCAAAATCAACGATCCTGAGATGCCGACGGAGGAACAGGAATGAGCGCGGGGGGTGAGGCTCCCGTATGATTCCCCGCGTCATCACGATTGATGGCCCGGCGGGTGTCGGGAAGACGAGTCTGGCGGAGCGGTTGGCGGAGCGGCTGGGCTATCATGTCTATGATACGGGCGCGCTCTATCGCGCGGCGACGCTCCTCGCGGTGCGGGCGGGGCTGGCAGCCGTCGGGCCGCACGATGAGGCAGAGATTGTGCGGCGTATTCAGGCGGCGCGCATCCATGTCGGCCCGCCGCGCGATGCCGCGAGCGAGCCGATCGTGACGATCAACGATGAAGATGTGACGGGCGACCTCCGCTCGCCCACCGTCAACGGACTCGTCTCGGCTGTTTCGCAGTTGGCCGGTGTGCGGGACGCGTTGCTCGCCGTGCAGCGGCAGGCGGCAGCGGTAGGCGGCGTCATCATGGTGGGGCGCGATATGGGGACGGTCGTTGTGCCCGATGCCGATCTGAAAATCTACCTCGACGCCGATCCGCGCGTCCGGGCGGAGCGGCGGGCGCGGCAACTGGCGGCGCGGGGACACCCCCGCCCGATTGGTGACATCGTGCGCGAGGAGGCGGAGCGGGATCGGTTGGACAGTAGCCGCATCGTCGCGCCGCTCCGGCCCGCGCCAGACGCGATTATCATTATCAATGACGCCCTGACACCGGAAGAAGTCGTCGAGCGGGCGCTGCATGCGGTGGAGAAGGCGGCGGCCCGCGCCGGAGCGAGAGGGGAGACCGCGTGAGTGTCATGCCGAAAATGCCGCCCGCGCATCGCGACGAGCGCGATCGCGTTGACGCCTTCCGCCGCACGCGTCTCTATGGGGCGATGTTCCGCGCGACGCGCTGGTCCTTCCGCGCGGCGTTCGTGCCATTGATGCGCCTCGATGTACGGGGGATCGAGAACGTGCCGCGACATGGCCCGCTGATCGTCGCCAGTAACCATTTGCACAACTTCGACCCTGAAGTGGTCGGCTCGGTGATTCCCCGGACCACGTTCATCATGGCGAAGAAGGAACTCTTCACGGTTCCCATTGTTGGCGGCTTTATCCATTTCTTCGGCGCCTTTCCCGTTGATCGGGGCGCGGCGGATCGTGTCGCCTTGCGCTACGCCGTGCATCTCGTGGAGGACGGCTATGCACTGCTGATGTTCCCGGAAGGGACGCGCTCGCTGACGGGACAGATCGAGCGGGTGCTGCCCGGCGCGGCGTTCGTCGCCCTGCGGACGGGCGCACCCATCTTACCCGTCGCAGTGACGGGAACCGAGACGCTGCCGTTCGATAAAAAGGCGGCGGCATCGGGTCGCAGGCGGCGGGGCCGCGCGCGAGTAACGATGACAATCGGCACGCCCTTCCACCTCAGCCCCGGCGCGGACGGCACGCGGCCGACGATGGCGGCGGCGACGGACGAGATGATGCGTCAGATCGCCGCGCTCCTCCCGCCGACCTATCGCGGTATCTACGCGGATACGGACGAGGGCGGCGCGTGATGGCGGGTACCGACCGCTCGGCGCGCGCGCACGTCGCGGCGATTGCCGCCGCGCTGGCGGACGGCGACAATGAAGGTGCCGCCGATTGCGCCGGGCAGGGGCTTGCCGCCTTCCCGGATGCCGCCGTTTTTCACCGCCTGCGGGGCGTTGCGCTCTTCGCCCTCGGCGCGAACGACGAGGCGAACGCGCACCTCGCCGCCGCGCTCGTCGTGGACCCACTCGACAACGAGGCGATCATTGCGCTCGCCCGGTTGGCCGACGCGGAAGACGACCCGTACACCGCCGCCGAGCAGTTCCTGACCGCATGGGAGCACGATCCGGCCAACCCCGATCTCCGCGCCGAACTGACCGAGCGGCTGGCATCGCTCTACGGGCCGGAAGGGTATTTGCAATTTACCCGGCCCGCGCTCGCCGCCCTCTATGTCCGCAATTGCTATCCGGCGCGCGCCGCGCGCGAGTACCGCGCCATCCTCGCCGAAAACCCGAACCGAACCGATCTCCGTGTCGCCGCCGCCCTCGCGCAGTGGCGGCTGGGCAACCTGCCGGAGACCGTCGAGGAATGCACCGCCCTCCTGACCGAGCAACCGCAGATCGTGTCGGCCCGCTGGGCATTGGCGGACGCGCTGGCGCGACTCGGCAATGGCGATCTGGCGCGCGAGCACGCGAAGCACGCCGCACGCTTCGATCCGGACGGTGCGATTGCCCGCGTGCTGATCGCGAGCAACCCGGACGCGGCGATCGTTGACCCGGACGAACCACTGCGCGTCCCGGACGATTGGCGGCAGCGCCTGCCATCCATCGCGCTCGCGCGACCCGTCGCCGCAGTCGTGGAGGAGGAAGCGATGACCACTGAATCGGAGGCGCGGGATGTTGAGCCTGTACCGACTCCCACCAGCGCTGAGGGACCGACCGCGCAGTCCGACACGATGCGGCTGGTGGCGGCGCTCTCCGGCCTCGCTGCGGCGCTCGCCGAAGTAAAGGCGGCGGACGCCGATCCCGATCCGCCGCATGAGCAGCCTGCGGCGGCGCATGTCACGATGCCGGACGCCGAAGCGCTGGCGATGGATGAGGAACCGATGGAATCGGAACCGGAATTCAGGCTGCCGGGTGTAGCAGGACTCGCTGCGGCGATAGCCGCGCTCGATACACCCATTGATCTGCCCATCGAACCCCCCGCCGCATCGCTCCCCAACCCGCTCGATGTACCGTATACGGAACCGGAGGATCAGACAGCGCTCGCGGAAGCCTCCGCACAGGCCGAGCCGGAGCCGGTTCCAATTATCGCGGTCGTTGACGAAGACGGCGCAATCGTCGCCATGCAACCGGGCGGCGAACCATCGCTGGATGCTGCGGACGCGCTTCCTAACCCCCCAGCCCCCTTCCCTCAAAGGCAGGGGGGAGCCGGAGGGGCACGGGCGTCCTTTGGGCAGGATGAACCGCCCTCCCACTCAGCACTCGTGAACGCGCGGGCGGCGCTGGCAGCGGCGGGGACGGATCACGACCAACTCCACGCCCTCCTGCCCGGCCTCCGCGCCCTCGTGGATGCCACGCCCGACCGCCCCGATGCCCATCGGCTCCTCGGCGATGCCTACACCTGTCTCGGTCTCTACGCGCAGGCCGAAGGCCAGTATCGCCAGGCTCTCCTCCTCCGCGTCGCGGGCAAGGGCGCACGTGGCATCGTGAGGGTGTGATACGTCGGTGACATGGGCTTACGCCGTTGACTGAACTGCATTTGAGCGAAAGGCCACCACTACCGGGAATCTGCGGCTCCGTACGTACGAAAACCGCTGTGATCTCAGCCGGGGCGATGTGCCGCCTCGTTGCGGGTGAAATCAATCGTCCCCATTGGCAGGTCGCGGGCGGGGATGGCGCCGCCCGCGAAGCGCGAGGGATCGAAGTGGTGCATGTCGTACGGCGATGTGCCGGTCGCCAGCCATTCGCCGACGACCGCGCCGACCTCCGGCGAGATGGCGAAGCCGTGGCCGGTGAAGCCGCAGCAGTGGAAAAGGCCGGGCACGTCGGGCGCGGGGCCGATCATCGGGATGCCATCCGGGCTTTCGCCTTCCATGCCGCTCCACGCACGTAGCAGCGGGAGGTTTCGCAGGAGCGGCAGGATGCCGGTGCAGGCCGCCGCGCTCCCCGCGATGTGCGCGCCGACGGTTCCCGCGCGGCCATTATCGAGATGCACCGTCCCCGCCCAGCCGCCACCGACGACAAACCCTCCTTCCGGCACTTGCTTCAATGAGAGTGGCCGCCCGACGCAGCCAACGACCGGATCGAGGAGATGCGGCGCGGGGGCGGTAACAAGCATCTGATAGCAGGCGGGGTGCAACGGAATCTCCGTACCCGCCAGCCGCGCTACCTCGCCTGCCCATGCGCCGGCCGCATTGACCGCCCAGCGGCAAGGGAGTCTCCCTGCGGTCGTCTCCACCGCGATGATGCGGCCGCTGGCATCTTTCGCGAAGCCCGTCATCGCCGTCCGTTCAAGGAGGCGCGCCCCGGCGCGCATCGCCGCGTCCGCGAACGCTTTGGTCGTCAGGATCGGGTTCGCGTGGCCGTCCTCCGGCGTGTATGAGCCGGCCACGACGGTCGGGGAAACGCCCGGCATGATTGCTTCGAGGTCGCGCGGCTCGACGAGGCGAATGTCCAGTCCCGCCTCCTGCTGCCGCGTGATGGACGCCGCGAAGGCGGGCAGGATTGCCTCATCCTCGATCAGCGTCAGGTGGCCGCCGCGCCGGTATTCGACATCCGCGCTGAGGCGGTCAGCGAGGCCGGGCCAGCGCGGAATCGCCCGCAGTGCGAGCGGGATCTCGCGCAAGTCGCGCCCCTGCTGCCGCACCCCGCCTGCCGATGCGCCGGAGGCGGAGGCCGCGACTTCGCGCTGCTCGACGATGGTCACGGGAACGCCGCAAGTCGCCAGTTCGTAGGCGATCGCGCACCCCATGACCCCGCCGCCAATGATGACGACATCCACCGCTGCGTGCCGTTTTCTGCTCGCCATCTCGCCTCCTGCCATGCACGTGTCTCCTCGCACGCCGATGTTCGCATGCCCGACGCTTGCTGGCAATGCATCCGATGAGACGATCCGCTACGTATGCTGGACAGGCATCGCGAGCCACGATGAATTCCGGTACTGATGATACCAATGAAAGGGAACCCCATGCGCTACCGTCTCCTTGCCCTCGTTACGCTGCTCGCGCTCGGCATCCTTGCCGCATGCGGCGGCAGTGCGAGCACGACCGCAACCACCGCACCGACGAGCGTGCCGACCAAAGCCGCCGCAGCGCCAACGACCGCGCCGACGGCAAGTGTCGCCAGTGCAGCGGCGCCAACCGTTGTTCCCACCCGCGCCGCGCCGAGTGCATCCGCCGCGACTGCCGCACCGGCAGCGACGACCGCCCCCACAGTCGCTCCGGCAACCAGCGCGCCGACCGTTGCCGCCGCCACCGCGCCCGCAGCATCCGCTGCCAGTGGGGGCAATGTCGTCATGGTCCAACTGAAGGATTTCATGATTGCCCTCGACAAATCCACGGTAAACGCTGGGATGGTGACGTTCAATATCAAGAATAACGGCCCCTCGCCGCACAACTTCAATGTGAAGATCAACGGCGAGGAAAAAGGCGTCCCGACGCTCGACCCCGGCACGACAGCGACCTTGACGCTCGACCTCACGCCGGGCGCCTACGACTATCGCTGCAACATCCCCGGCCATGACCTGCTCGGCATGAAGGGCACGCTGACCGTGAAGTAAGACGTTCAGGCGGATACCATCGCGGAATTATCGGATGAAGGCAGGCGGGGGAAGCCTGCCCTCACCGGTTTTTCTCGTGAACCGCGTGTCTCTATCGGAAAGTGGTATTAGCCGAGGACATTGTCAATCAACCAGGCTGCGCCTTGCTTGCGCATGATGAAGGTGCGCTTCGCGACGCCGGATGCGGTCGTGATCGTGGCCTGGACGGTCGCGCCGTTGCCGTCGGCATCGGGTTGCTCGCTATCTATGGTGAACGCCTGAATCGGTGGCTGGACATTGAGCAACGCGTACCCATTGCTGCCCGTTTGGGACTTCAGCGCGGGCGTCAGGTAGCCGGAAATATCCCCTTTTGCCAACACCGTGCGCAAGAACTGCTCGGTCGCACCGCGCGCCTCGCTGACAGATACCGGTGTCGTCGTCGGTGTCCCGACCGCGCCGGTACCCGTGACTGCCGAGCCGGATGCGCTGGCAGATGTCGTGCCGGACGCCGCAGCAAACGCCGTTGGGGATGGCGTGGCAAACACCGTGGCAAATGCTGTGGCGGATGTGGTCGTGGGTGTCGTCGCGGAATCGACCGCTTGCGTGGCGCGCGCGGTGGTGGCGCTACTCGTCGCGCGGCTCGTGCTTACGGCGGCGACCGTCGGTGCGTTCGCGCGGGCGAGGGGAGTCGGCGTAGCCGCGTTTGCTGTCGCCGCCGCCGTAGCGACGCTCGTGGCCTGGCCTGCCTCGGTGGCGGCGGTCGTGGCCCTCGGCAATGCGTTGGCGAGTGGGGTTGGGGTGCCGGGCGGTGTGGCGGTGGCGATTGGGGTGGGCTGCGTCGTCGGGAGGAGCGCGGCGGTTGTCGTTGGCGTGGCGGATGCACCGGCCGTGGCGGTCGTGGTCCTGGCGCTGCCACCGCAGGCGACGAGCGCGGTAATCAGGAGCGGTAAAGCAAGCGCCAGAAGGCGATTCAAGCGGACAGATGGCATACGTAGGACCCTCCTCAATCAAGACACAAGGAGGCTCACCGCCTCCCGTCATTGCACCATAGCACCGCTATCGTCGGCTGTCACGCGAGCCAGGAGTGGGTATCTACGCCGTCAATTGCATCAGTACTGCGCATGCCGAGGCGGTATTTGCTACGCTCTCCACGACGCGAAATTCCGCGACGGGGAAGGGAGAATACGACCGATGACCGAAGGATGGAACCGACCGGAGACGCACCCCACATCGCCTATTCGTCGCTGCGCGTGGGCGGCGAACGATCTGGCGATCCAGTATCACGACGCGGAGTGGGGCGTGCCGCTCCACGATGACCGGGCGCTCTTCGAATTCCTCATCCTTGAAGGCGCGCAGGCGGGCCTCAGTTGGGACACAATTTTGCGGAAACGCGACCGCTACCGTGCCGTCTTCGACCAGTTCGACGCGGAAGCCGTCGCGCGGTATGACCGGCGGAAAATGGACGAACTGCTCGCCGATCCCGGCATCATCCGCAACCGCGCCAAAGTCGCCGCTGCGATCCAGAATGCGCGGGCTTTTCTCGCTGTCCGCGACGCATGCGGCACGTTTGACACCTACATCTGGCAATTCAGCGGCGGCACACCGCGCGTCAATGCATGGGTGTCACACGCGGCGATCCCGGCGCAAACGCCCGAATCGGTAGCGATGAGCACGGATCTTCGGCGACGCGGCTTCACCTTCGTCGGCCCGACGATCTGCTACGCCTTCATGCAGGCAACCGGGATGGTCAATGACCATACGACCGACTGTTTCCGGTATGGCGGACTCGGTGGATAAATATCCAGACGTCGGAGCGTAGATGTGGTAGTGGGTCAGTTTGAACGCTGCTGTGTCTTGCAGTCAAGCAATGCAGCAATTTCCGTCACCGTCCACTGACGATCCGCGATGCCCGCTTTCATTGCCGGTGTCTGACCGTTCAATGCCATGTGCGGGCGGGCGAAGTTGTAGTACATGAAATGGAGCGACACCGCCGCAAGGTTCTCTACCTTCTTGCTAAAGGCGTTCGTCAGGCGCGTGAAGCGGCGCATGCCTATCCGCATCGTCAGGTTTTGCCGTTCGACATACGATGTGCTGATATGGGCCGGATCAGGTTCGCCCGTCATCACGTTGGTTTCCGTGCCGATGCCTTGCCCCACGTCAACAAGCAACTTCGTGACAGTGTTCTTGGCAACGCCGGTCATGCGGATAGTGGCACGAATCGAGTTGCCCTCGACAAGAGCGCGGATGACCTCTGCTCGTTTATCGGTACTCAGTCGGTTCATCTTCCACCACCCGCCCGCGAATAACGTCATTTCAATATGACCATTATACGTGAGCGGTCACGCAAAGTCACGCGTTTACGGCTTTGCAATACGGAAAATGCTAGGGAAGCAGTGTCTCGGAGAGTCGTCAAGCCGCTCCCAACGTTACGTTGAGGGAGAGGGGCACTACGCGGAAGCGAGATCGTGCCGCCTCCATGCCATCGATACGGAAGGCAATGACATAACTGCCCGGCTTCTCGATTTGTAGACCGGCGACGTTGAGTACGAACGGGAATATCTGATCTTCGCCCTGTGGCAACTCAACGGGACGGCCAACGTTGAGCCGCCCTTTGAGTACTCGATCAGCGGGTAAGATTGATGCACCATCCTGATCGAGTACGTCCAATTCGATCTCATGCGGCTGATTCGTTTCACTCCACGGCACGCGCACGAGGAACGCCACGCTCATGTGGGGATGCTGAACGGGGAACGAAGCCGAAGCGATAGAGTCCCATCCCGCGCCGTGAATATACAATTTGCCTTCAGCAGCCGTCGCTGTATCTGCCAGAACCATGTAGTCAACCGTCGCCATTTTCCACCTTGCCTTTCCATGGAACCTGTCTTACAATGCAGCCATATTGTAAGACATCCATGCGAGGAGCGCAAGATGCATCCAAGGGACGCGACGGGATTTGAATGGGATGATGAGAATGTCGGGCATTTGGCGGCGCATCGTATTACGCAGTATGAAGCCGAAGAAGTCTTTTTCAATGGCGCTGTATGGGCGCGGAATACTGGCGAGCATTCTGCCGATTATCGCATGATGGGATGGACGGATGGCGGGCGACCCATTAAACTACTTGTTACGGCTGACAGTGAGACGAGAAACATGCGCATCATCACCGGATGGGACATCGAAAAAAAGGATTACGACAAATACCTGGCAGGGCGGCGACCGATACGGTAGGAGGACAGAGCATGAATGACATGGATCGCGCGCAGCACTACGAAGAGCATGATAGTGACGAGACGTGGGCAGAACCAGAATATGACGCGCCGAAGGATCGAAGTCGGATGAGCACGACTCTCACCGTGAGGTTTCCTCCCGATGAGGCAGAGGCGATTCGTCGGAAGGCGAAGGCGGCGAACGCGACCTATTCTGATGTGGTTCGGGCAGCCGTGCGCTCCTATACTGAACCGCGCATGACGATTACCCAAACCACACAGAATCAGGTCTGGTCGGCGGGGCCGCGCACCGGAATCGCAGCAATGAGCGCCAAAGCGCTCATGATTGACAATCAACCGAGAGAGCCAACAAAGTCTTCCTAAACGGAATGCAGGCCACGAGGACGGCACGATTGCTAGACGACGCGGGTAAATGCCCGCGTCGTTGCATCTGCTAATGTGCGCCCTATCACCTTGACAGCCTGTGGCATAATGGTTCCATGCCTAAGCGCTCACGGATGCCTACCGACTTGAATAGCCTCGCCAGCCGCATCACCGAGATGGCGACGAATGAGCAGCCGCCCGCCGATGATGGCAAAGACCCGGCTGCGGTCGCGTTGGGTCGCAAGGGCGGGTTGAAGGGCGGCAAGGCGCGGGCTGAGAAGATGACGCCAGAGGAACGCCGGGAATCAGCGCGTAAAGCGGCGGCGGCGCGATGGGGAAAGAAAGATGGATAAGCCGAGTGATATGGCGATGAACGTCCTCATTTGGCTTGTGCTTGCCGCAATATCCCTCGGAGGCATCGTCCTTCTTTTCATTGCCATCACGAAAGAGAAATGGCTGCTCCTCATCCCTGCCCTGCCACTGTTCCTAATAGGGTCAATAATCCGGGATAAGATGAATGACGCGAGAGACGATTCGATGTGAGGCGGCTTGTGCCTGACAGGCTAAATCCCGGCCCGCCCACTTCAAACTGACCCACTACCGTAGATTTCAGCCTGCGGCCTCGATTGCACGATGCATCCTGTCGGGCGGGCGCAGGCTTCAGACGTACGGGGCAACAGGATCGTCCGCGTCGTGCCACAGGGACCGCATCTCCGCGCAACTTGCCAGTAAGAAGGCGAGTGTGCCCTGGGCTTCGACATGACCCTCTTTCAACACGACGATGTGGTTGGCACGTTGCAGCGCGATGCGGCGATGCGAGACAGCCAGGCACGTTATGTCGCCCGGAGGGCGCCCACCGCCGGTGAGCAGACGCTCCCACAACATACGCTCCGTCTCGATGTCTAGCGCGCTAGACAGGTCATCAATCACCAGCAACTCAGCGCCACGCACCAACATGCGCGCCGCCGCTGCGCGCTGCACCTGGCCACCGGAGAGCGTGACGCCGCGCGTACCCACTGGCGTCTCCATCCCCGCTCCCAATGCCTGCACGTCGTACTCCAGGACGGCGCCTCGCACGGCGGCGTCCAGAGCCGCAGGATCGTCGGGTAGCCCCAGGAGGATATTCTGCTTGAGCGTCTCGCTGAACAGGCGCGGCGTTTGCGCCGTGTACGCCGCGCGGGGCGGCACAAAGAAGGAGGCCGCGTCGTCCACGACGTGGCCGTTCCACCGGATCTCGCCCGCCTCTAATGGTAGCAAGCCCAGGAGGGTCCGCAGGAGCGTTGTCTTGCCCGCGCCGACGCGCCCCGTCACCACCGTCATGGCGCCGCGCGGCAGGTGCAGGTCCACTGCGGCGATACCGCGCCCCGATTGCGGGTGGCGATAGGTTAGCCCCCGCGCCTCCACGAGAACCAACCGGTCGTTCGCGCTGCGCGTTGGCGGCGGCACGGTGGGCAGGGGTCCGCGCAAGTACAGCGAGGTGGGCGCCACCAGCGCGGCCGGTGGCGTGTCACCCAGCAATTCGCCCATGCGAGCGAATGCGACCCCGGTCTGGCGGTAGTGGGCCAGGAACTGGCCAAGCCCGTCGGTGAAGTCGGCGATGAAGCCCAGGTAGGAGACAAAGAGGACAAAGTCGCCCACTGTCAGGCTGCCGTCGCGCAGGCTACCGGCGGCCAGCAGCATGATCAGTCCCGTGCCCACGCTCACCGTGTTGGTCGTGATGGCGTCCAGGATCTGCGTCGCCAGGCGATCGGCAAGCATGGTGGTACGGCGCTGCTCGTTCAGCCGTCGGAAGCGGGCCACGGTTCGCGCTTCGGCGCCGGCGGCCTGCACCGTCTGCACCGCCGCCAGGAGATCGCCGATGGCGCCGGTGACCTGGCTGGTCGCCTCGCTGCTGGCGGCGCGGTAGCGGCCCAGTGTGTCGCTGGCCCGCCGCGCCACTGCCACGATGACGAGCAGCGGCAGGATAGTGACCAGCGTCATCCGGACGTTGACATGCAGAAGGATCAGGAACGCCCCCACGGCAAAAAGCCCCGTGCCCAGAATATCGCTGGTCCAATCAAGGTTGTCCTCAGGCTCATGGGCGTCGTCGCGAAAGCGGCTGATCGTCTCGCCGATGGAGAAGGGCAAGGCATCCGCGCCCGGCCGGTCCAAAACGTGCCGCAGCAAATTGCGGCGCAGCAGGTTGCTCATCGTGAACCGGCAGAGGATTTCATAGATGCCGGCGATCATCAGCAGGCCCGAACGGCTCGCAGCGACCACGGCGAGTAGCACGATCAGGCCCGTCGTGCCCACGGGCAGATGTGCGTTCCCGGTCAGCGTATCGAAGAAGGCACGGGCGATCAGCCCAAAGAGGAGCGGCGATGCGTGGTAGACGCTGAACAACGCCGCGTGGGGCAGGTAGAGGCCGGGCGCGTAGCGGGCCATTCGTATCAAGGAGCGCCAGGTCGGGAGCGGCTTCTTCATGCGGTGATCTCCTCCGTGGCAACTCGCAGCAACCCCGCAAAGCGCGAGGTGGGATCGGCGGCGAGGGCAAGCCGCGGCCCGTGCTCGCGCACCTGCCCGTCCTCCAGGACAAGGATGTCGTCGGCGTAGGCGATCGTTGCCAGCCGGTGCGCCACGATGATGCCGGTCCGGCCGTCGAGCAGTCGGCCCAACGCGGCATGCACCAGCCGCTCCGTGGCCGGATCGAGACGCGAGGAGGCCTCGTCCAGGATTACCACGTCGGGGTCGCGCAGGAAGATGCGGGCACAGGCCAGCACCTGGGCCTGTCCGGCGGAGAGTCCGGCGCTGCCCGGCCCCAGCGAAGTGTCCAGCCCGCACGGCAACTCCCGCAGCCAATCGGCCAGGCCCAGCGTCTCCAGCACGGCGCTGATCCGGTCATCCGGCACGTCGTCGTCGAAGAGGGTCACGTTGTCGCGCACGCTGGCATTGAAGAGATGCACCTCCTGGCTGACCAGGCCGATGCGCGCGCGCACCGCCGCAAGGCGCACCGCCCGCAGGTCCACCCCCCCCAGGCGCACCACGCCGACCTGTGGATCGTAGAAGCGCGGGAGGAGCCGCGTCAGCGTTGTCTTGCCACTGCCGGTGCGTCCCACCACACCCAGCACGCGGCCCGGCGGGAGACGCACGCTAATGTCGCGCAGGACCGGGGTGTTCTCCGCATAGCCAAATGAGACGCCGTCCAGCTCTACCGCCAGTCTGCCCGGCGGCAGCGCGAGTAGTCCGCCGGGGTCGTCGGCCAGGCGCGGCGCCGTTCTCAGGAGCGCCTCGATACGGCCCATGCTGGCGTCCGCCTGCTGCAAATCCTGCACTTCGTTGCGGATCTGTTCGGCCGGCTGGCGCAGCACCTCGGTATATCGAAAGATCAGATAGACAGTACCGATAGTCAGCGTCCCGGCCTTGAACAACATGGCGCTCAGGGCAAAGGCGACCGCCGTGCCGAGTCCAAAAAGCCCCTCGCTGGTGGCGAACATGGCGTAGACCCGCATCCCTGCTTTGCGCCGCACGGGCAGCCACGATCGCATCATCTCGGCGCAGCGGCGCAGTACGAACGCGCCCGCCCCGCTGGACCGGATATCCTCCAAGCCGGAGAGGTATTCGCCCAGGAAGCCATAGAAATCGGCGCTCGCCTGCCGCTCTGCAGCCCAGAGGGGGGTGGCGGCGGCGCGGATGCGCAGCATGGCGATCACGGCCAGCACGACAAAGGCGCTCAACCCTAGTCCGATCCGCCAGTCCACAGAAAAGAGCAGCACGAGCACTCCCACCATCAGGAGGCCATTACCGAGTACAGAGACCACAAACCGTGAGAAGAAGCGGGCCAGGGTGGCTACATCACCGTCCACCCGCTCGATCAACTCGCCCGGCGTATGGGCCGTATGAAACGAGGCATCCAGCCGCAGCAGATGGGCGACAAGGTCGGCGCGCAGCGCGTTCGTGGCCACCCAACTCACATTTTCGGCCACGTAGGTTTCGGCGACCGCCATGCTCTGTCCCGCGAGAGCCAGACCCATCGTCAGCAGCGCCAGGAAGATCAGATCGCGTAGCGCGCCGCCGGAGGTGGCCTGGTCAATGAAGTGGCTCGCTACCAGCGGCGTGACTACCTGCACGCTGATGGCGCCGAACAGGATCATCGCCAAGAGGACCATCTGCGACCATTGGGGCCGCAGATAATAGGCCAATAGCCGCCAGTAGCGGTTCAGCGCCCGAAAAGGGTGCATGGGAAACTCCTTGTGATGCCCGGCTCCGGGCCGTGAAATCGCGGCCTACGACCGCGCGACGTCCGCCAGATAGTGCGCGCGGTTGAGCGGATTCGGGCCGGTGCGCGCTCTGGTTGGCGTATCACCGGTCACTGGCACATGCCCCGCAAAGTGCGATACCCAACTGCCTTCGCCGCGCGTCAGCGCCGGCAACTGTTGTTCGACGGCGCGCAGTTCCGCAGTGGGGAGCTCGCAGATGACGCGGTACGACGCGCCATCGCGAAATGCGTTGCGCATCGTCGCGCGCGCGTTTACCAATGCCCCAGTGACCGCGCCAAATGTATCCTCCGGGATTTCGAGATCGAACGTTTCGACCGGCTCGCAGACCTCGGTGTCGGCGCCGCGCAACGCCTGCATCAGCACGAGCGGCGTGAGCTTGCGGAAGTCTCCGGCGGTACTCATCACCGAGGAAAATCCCGCGTGAGTGAGCGTGACGATGCAGTCGGTCACCTCCCAGCCAGATAATCCTTGCGTGAAGGTCTCGTACACTGTCTCTTCGATGGCGCGGTAGAACGCGAGCGGCAATGCGCCCAACTCGCGCACATAGCGCGTGCCGCTGCCGCACTCGGCCGGCTCGACGCGCAATCCGACCGTCGCATAGAATGGATTCCCGTTCTCACCAATGATCTCGGCATGTTCGCCCGTGCCAACCGGACGCTCGATGCAAATCGTCTGGCT
>JALYUS010000810.1 GCA_030853625.1 Chloroflexota bacterium | reverse complement strand
CGGAAATCCCCGTGCTGCTTCTCGATGATCTGACGCTGTGAGGGATCATGCTACTGCACCCCCAGCCGTTCGGCGAGGTGCAGGTTCTCGCGGTAGTCCACGGGGACTTCGATCAGCGAGGGTTGGTCGAGGTCGAGGGCGCGTTTGAGGATCGGCAGGAGATCGGCGGCGGCCTCCACACGGAAGGCGGGTAGGCCGAACGACTGGGCGAACTGGACGAAATCGGGGTTGCCGAACTCGATGCCGAACGTCCGCCCGAAGCGGCGCGTCTGATTCAGTTCGATCACGCCGTATCGCCCATCTTTCCAGACGACGGTCGGGAAGGCGGTCTTCATCCGCCGTGCCGTCTCCAACTCCTGCGCGTTCATCAGGAAGCCGCCATCACCATTGACGGCAATCACCTTGCGATTGGGGAAGACGAGTTTGGCGGCGATCGCGCCGGGCAACGCGATACCCATCGCGGCGAAACCGTTGGCGATGATGCAGGTGTTCGGTTGGGCGGTCGGGTAGAGGCGGGCGAGCCAGAGTTTGTGCGCGCCGACATCGGAGATGAGAATGTCATCGTCGCCGAGGGCGTCCCGCAGGGCGCTGATGACGCGCTGCGGCTTCATCGGCATACTGTCGTCGCTCGCGAAGCCGCGCAACTCTTCTTCTTCGTCGCTGCCAATGCGCGGGGCGGGCCACGCCCCCTGATGCCCCACCATCGCCGCCCGCAGCGCGTCGAGGCTGTCCGCGATCTCGCCGACGACCTCGATGGCGGGGAGGTAATAGAGATCAATCTCGGCGGGCGTGCTGTCTACATGGATGATCGTCTTGTCGCGCGCCCGGTTCCAGAGTTCGGGCGACCACTCGACGAGGTCATATCCCACGACGATCACGACATCGGCGTCCGTCAGGCCGAACTGACTTGCTTCGAGTGCGCGGAGACCGACAGCGGGTTCGGCGAGGGGATTGCGGTAATCCATCACGCCCTTCGCCATGAAGGTGCTCGTCACGCCGATGCCGAGCTCGTTGGCGAGGGCGCGCAGGGCGGCGGTGGCGCGGCGGCGGATCACGCCGTTGCCCGCGAGGATGACTGGGCGGGTCGCGCTCCGGAGCAGTTCGGCGGCGCGCGCGAGGCTCTTCGGGTCCGCGCGTGGATAGGTCGTGCGGCGGACGGCCATCGGCGCGGCATCGTCACCGACGGATTCGGCGGCGACATCCTCCGGCAATTCGATGTGCGTCGCACCCGGTTTTTCGAGCCGCGCGAGCCGGAACGCCTTGCGGACGATCTCCGGCGTGTTCTCCGGCTGCTCGACGCGCGCGTTCCACTTCGTGACCGGGCGGAACATCTGCACGACATCAATGTACTGATGCGACTCTTTATGCATCCGGTCCAGCCCCGCCTGCCCGGTGATGGCGACGAGCGGCGCGCGATCCAGTTGGGCGTCCGCGACGCCGGTAAGGAGATTCGTCGCGCCGGGGCCGAGCGTGGCGAGGCAGACGCCGGGGTAGGTGCTGAGTCGGCCATAGAGATCGGCCATGAACGCCGCGCCACCCTCGTGCCGTGTCGTGACGAACCGGATGCTCTCGCTCTCCGCGAGCGCCTCCATCAGGTTTAGATTCTCCTCGCCCGGCACGCCGAAGATGTACCGGACGCCCTCGTTTTCGAGGCACGCGACGAGCAGATCAGCCGTGGTACGCGGTTTCGTTGCCATCATTTGCTCCCTTTCTGGTGCGATTGTCCTGGTACCGTACTGGCGTGCGCCGGGAATGGCAAGTAGGACAGGAAGCGCAATGACGATGCCGACGATCAACGGTGATCGCTAATGAACCTTACCAACTTAATTCGGTACGTGTGGGTGCGGGCTTTATCTCGTCGTGTTGCTATTCATGCCCATTGGCGATTGTGGTGCATCCCCCGCTATGTCAGCAGAATTGTGCAACTGCATCGCGGATGGGTCCTGTTCGAGCGCTAGCACGGCGAGGAGCATTGCGGGCTGGAGCCGTAGTTCGGCCGCAGTAAGGTCCCGCGCCCAGCCACGCAGATAGCGCCGTCGCTGCTGCACGAGGCCGCGCTCGATGAATCCGGCGAGGAGGGTGCGAAAGAGGAACCAGATAACGACGATTGCCGCCGTAATGGCAATCACAAGCGGCGCTGCTCGCAATGGGGCGATGATGAGCGCCACCAGGAAAGCGACAATGCCGACGATCCAGAAGGCGAAGCGCCACACCACCCAGCGGAGCCGATGCCACGCATAGTTTCGTTGCAGCGACCGGTATGCCCGGATGGATGTCTGCACGTCCCCGCGCACGCGCTGCTCGGCATACACCGTGGCGTTGCGGAGCAGGTCGCCCCACTCCGCGTCGTACTGCACGGCGCCCTCCATCGAGGAGAGGAAAGCCGTCTGCATCTCAGCCAGGTGATGAGAATGATGGGCGAGATTCCCTTCGTCGAACACCTGCCGCGCCCGTTCGAGAATCTGCCGCTGCACGGCGACACCGGTACGAAAGGCTGCCGCGCGTCGCATCAGCACCTGCTCGACGGCGTCGAGTTTGCGGTACTCGCCGAGCGTGTCGAAGCGGTCCACCGCGTCCATGAGGCGGTCACGATCGAGCATGGGTTGCACGAGGAGATCACTGAGGTCCGTCGCATCGCCCGAAGCGTGGATCGTCGGGGGGAGCCGTAACGTCGCGTCGCGTGGGACGGTGTGATCCGACGAAGGGTGCAGTGGCATCGAGCGGTTGGTCGTGGATCGGTCGTTCATTGCTCGTTCCTTTCTCAGCCTCGCGCCGGGGGCGAATGTAAAACCCCCTGCGTATCTATCCGATCAGCGGGGTCGCGTTCAGCGAGCGGCGACGGGCGATGTCTCCGCAGCCGACTGCACCTGCTTCTTTGTCCGCACGGACGCGCCGGGGAGCGTCAGCGTCACAGTCGTTCCCTCGTTTGGCACGCTGGTGATCGCCGCCGTGCCGCCGTGTGCCGCAATGATCGCCTGGACGATCGCCAGTCCGAGGCCGAGACCGCCCTGGCCGGACTGCCGCGCCCGCGCCGGGTCCACCCGGTAGAAGCGGTCCCAGATGCGCGGCAGGTCCGCCGCCGGGATACCCTCGCCGGTGTCCGCGACCGTCAGCGCTGCATGCTGCCCCGCCGACCGTACGCCGACGGTGATCGTGCCGCCCGCTGCCGTGTAGGCGCGGGCGTTCGCGCAGAGGTTGAGGAGCGCCTGCCGCAGCCGGTCCGCATCGCCCGCCACAATAATTGCCTCGTCTGCGGGTATCTCCAGCCGGACCTCCCGATCCGGTGCGAGCAGGCGTGTCACCTCGACGGCCTCCGCCGCAAGTGTGGTCAGGTCCACCGGCGCGCGTTGCAGCGCGCCGAGCGGGTTGGCATCGAAGCGCGTCAGCAGTAACAAGTCGTCCACGAGGCGACCCATGCGCGCCACCTCCGACTCCATCAGCCGCAAGAGCCGCGCGCGCGCCTCCGAATCGCCGCGATCCGCGCCCATAACGAGCATCTCGATGCCGCCGCCAAGCGCGGCGAGCGGGGAGCGGAGTTCGTGCGAGGCGGAGGCAACGAAGCGGCGCTGCGTGGCGAAAGCCATCTCCAACTTGCCTACCATCTCGTTGAAGGCCTGGGCGAGATCGGTCAGTTCGTCGTCGCCATGCGGGACGGGAACACGCAGGCTGAGGTCGCCCGCCGCGATCGCTCGACTCGTCCCCGCCATCCGCCGGAGCGGCCGCAGGACATTCGCGATGAGCGGAACCATGAGCAGAATGGTAATCAGCACCGCGAGGAGCGTCCCGACCATCAAGAGGAGGCGCAATCGCCCGAGGAACGTATCAATGCCCCGGAGCGACGTGCTCAGTTCGAGGACGCCGACCGTCTGCGTCGGCGTCGCGTTCGCGCGGGCAAGGGGAACAAGTTCGACGAGCGCCGGTCCATCTGCTGTCTGGTAGCGGAAATGCCGCTCCTGATTTGCCGCAGCGACCGATTGGTAGACGGCGGGATTGAGGAGCGGCGCGCTCACCGCCGTGATCCCCGCGAGTTGGGGGCCGTCGCCGGTCGGCGTACCGCCCGTATCGGTCGTCAGGGCGGCGGTGTCGCGTGTCGTCAGCATCCGCGCGAGATCGCCGAGGGCATGCGCCTCGTCCGATCCGGGCAGAGACGCGCCCGCACCTGTGTCCGTCGCGCGTGGCGTGGCGGGAACAGGCAGGAACGGTTCATTGTGCAGCGGCTCCGACGACCGTGGCCCGTTGAGCCGCTCGTTGATCGCGCCCCCGGCCGAAGTGCGGAGACTCTGCGCCGTGTTATCAATCAACACCCGGCCGATGCTGATATAAAGGACCACCCCGAAGAGCACCATGATGCTCATCAGTACGGACGCGGTCAGCAGGCTGACTTTCGCCCGCAGCGAGAGATGCCAGTGGCCGAGTATCCGCTTCATGGCCGCAAGGTATAGCCGACGCCGCGTATCGCCTGGATGCGCTCGTGCCGGTCGTCATTCAGTTTCGCACGCAGGTAGCGCACATACACGTCCACGACATTCGTGTCCACCGCCTGGTCGTATCCCCAAACGCGGTTGAGGATCGCGTCGCGCGTCAGCACCTGCCGGGGGTGGAGCATGAAGCATTCCAGGAGGTCGAACTCGCGCGGTGTCAACGAGACCGGCTCCCCCGCGTCCGTCATCTCGCGCGTGTTACGATCCAGCCGCAGATCGCCGACGGTGAGGACGCTGCCCGCCACGATCTGATGCCGCCGCAGCACCGCACGGACGCGCGCCATCAACTCCGCGAAGCGAAAGGGTTTGGGCAGGTAATCGTCCGCGCCGCTGTCCAGCCCCTCGATACGATCCTCGACCTCGCCGCGCGCCGTCAGCATGATGATCGGCACATCGCTGCGGGCGCGGAGCGCGCGGCAGATGGCGATGCCATCCATGCCGGGGAGCATGATGTCGAGCAGCACGAGGTGCGGATGGACGCGCTCGTAGGTCGGGAGCGCTTCTCGCCCGTCCCGCACCGCGTGGACGGTAAATCCCTCATACGTCAGCCCCATCGTCAGGAACTCGATGATCGTCTCCTCATCTTCGACGAGCAGGACGGTCAGCGCCGCATCATTGGCTTTCGTTACACTCATCTTCCCCTCGCTCATCGGCACAGTATACGCTGTCGGCACACCGGTATTCTCGCGCCGAATCGCATTGGGAACGTATCGCCCCCTTCTGGATCCAGAATACGTCGCGAAAATGAGAGAGGGCGGGGGAGAAAATGAGAACTTGGTGAGGATGGGACCCCGGGCGCACTGCACCGGCGCACAGCGGAAACGGTGATCGAAGCGACCTCCGCTGACGCGGTATGTTGTTTCTCTGCACTCAATTACCTCTTCCATAATGCAGCCAGGATGCGGCGGCGGTGAGGAAAAGGAGGGCGGCGGCAAGGGCAAAGATGAAGGGGAGCGAGAGCCAGTCCGCTACCCAGCCGAGGGCGAGGCCGGAGACGAGGAGACCGAGTTCGAAGGCGCCCGTCTGGGTCGCCAACGCCGCCCCGCGCCGTTCCAGGGGAACGAGGTCCACCGCGAGCGCGTTCAATTCGGGGATGACGAGGCTAATCGCGCCGCCCCAGATCAGCGCGGCGATGACGAAGGCAGGGAAGACCGGGAAGGCCGTCAGGACCGTCAGTGCGACGCCGAGCGCGACCATACCGGGGATCAGCACGCGCCACCGGCCATAGCGATCCGACCACCGCCCGCCGACCGCCCGCACGGTGAAAAACATCAGCGCGTCGAAGGTGAAGAAGAAGCCTGCGCCCGATAGATGGCGCGCGTCCATCAGCGGCACGAGAAAGGCGAACAGCGTCCCGTTCCCCAGCGCCGTCACGAAACTCGGAATCGCCGCCGGCAACACTCGCCACTCGAACAACGATTCCGCCCGCTTCTCTCCGAGGGAAGCGGGCGCCCTCCGGGCAGCATGGGGAGTGAGGATTCCCGGTCGCAGCGGCAGCAACAGCAGCACGCACAGCAGCCCCGCTCCTGCCGAGAGCGCGAATGTCAGGTGATAGGAGATATGGACGCCGATCAATAACCCGGCCGGTGGCCCGATGGCGATCGCGACCGTCGAGGCGACGGACGCAAGGCCAATTGCTTCACCGCGTCGCCTTTCGGGCGCCAGTGCCGCCGCGAGTGCGGGGTTGCCGGTCATGAAAATCGCCGAGGAGACGCCCTGAAAGAGCCGGATGCCGAGCAGCACCCAGAGCAATGTGCCGATCCCATAGAGTGGCGAGGAGACCATCATTACCGCGCCTACGATCAGCAGGGGGACGAGCGCACCCCGATCCATCGCGCGGCCCAGATAGGGCCGAAAGAGGATCGCGGTGATCGAGAGCATCCCGATCACGAGGCCGATCCGCCCATTCGAGAAGCCGCGCGCTTCCATGTATTTTGGCAGCGCGGCCTGGAGGACGAAGATGCTGAAGAACCACGCGACCGTCGCCGCGAGGAAGAGCAGAAAACGCAGCGAGGCCAGTGGAGACATATCCCTGAAAGATTGCGACGCGGTAGAGAGGGCTTCAGCGGTTGTTGGTTCTTTCCCCATACGCGGCAGTGTAGCACGACCGGGACGCGCTACGAGAGGAAGCCGCCATCCACGACCATCGGGTGGCCGGTGACGAAGGTGGCCGCATCCGAGCAGAGCCAGAGTACTGCTGCCGCGATCTCGTCCGGTGTGCCGAGTCGCCCGACCGCGTGCCGCGCGGTGATCTGCTCCTCACTGCCGGGATGACGCTCGAAGATGAAATCGGCCATCGGTGTGTCAATATAGCCAGGGCAGACGGCATTGACCCGCACGCCCGCGCTCGCATACGTCCGCGCGGCGGATTTCGTCAGGCTGACTACACCGTGCTTGCTCGCCCCATACGCGACCGCCCCGCCGGTCCCGGAGAGTCCCGCGATGGACGCCGTATTGACGATTGCGCCACTACCCTGCGCGATCATCTGCGGAATCTCATATTTCAGGCAGAGCCAAACACCTTTGAGATTGACGTTGATGACGCGGTCCCAGTCATCCTCAGTGCAGTCAATGATGTTCCCTAATGCGACGATCCCCGCGTTATTGTGGGCGCAATCGAGGCGGCCATATATTTCGACTGTCCGGGCGACCAGCGCCGCGACATCGCTCGCCTTCGTCACATCTGCCTGGACGAATGCCGCCTCGCCGCCGCTGGCCGCGATCATCCGCACCGTCTC
>JALYUS010000542.1 GCA_030853625.1 Chloroflexota bacterium | reverse complement strand
CACGTCACCGCCCTTCGGTATTGCGGACAATCTGATCGAACCCGCGCGCCGCAACGATGGCAAGAGCGCCCGACACGAGATCGTTGAGGCTTACCCCCTGCCGCTCTGCCTCTTCCGCGAGGGCGGTGTGGATCGCCGGTGCGACACGCACACTGAATCTGCCGCTCTTGCGTGGGGCATCCTCATCACGCGGATCGGGGATAGGCCGCCCCAATTCGAGCGCGGTGGCGATCCACGCGCGCTTCGCATCTTCGAGCAGTGCGTATGCCTCTTCCAGCGTCGCGCCACCTGTCATGAGGCCGGGCAACTCCGGCACACGGAACACATATTCATCGTCCTCGCGCGTGAGAATCGCGGCATAGGGGCGCGTGGCAAGCGCCTCCACATCGGGAGTTATTGTGAATGTCGCATCCGTGACCATGCTGCTCACTCCTTCGCGCGCACCGCGTCAATCGCGGCAAGTGCATGCTTGACTTGATATTCCCTAACATAAGTCGCGCCGCCGTGTGGCATGACCACCGTGAGGATTTCGGTCACAAGCGGATGTGTATAGGTGACGTGGCTGCTACCGCCGCGTGATTCCTTGCGGGGGGTAAACTCCGCAGCGCGCAATACGAGGTCAAGGTCATCGAAGCGGACGCTCCTGGCGTTACGCCGGATCGCCGTTTCCCGTTTGTCTCGCTTCGTCATCGCCGCCTGCTCCTCGACGTTATGGTGCCATATATGGCACCATTTATCAAGGTCCACTCCCGCAATCATAGGGACTTTCGCTTTACCCGCAAGGGGATTCCGTCATTTGCGTAATGTGATCGCTACGCAATCGTCTGTGGTGAACCGGGCGCGCGGATGAGGAGAAAGGGGCCGGGGGAGCGGGCGAGCACTTTGTTGCTCACGCTGCCTGCCCACGCGCCGCCCATCCCCGCACGGCCATGCGTCGCCATCACGATCAGGTCCGCACGGACACGCTTCGCCTGCTCGACGATCGCGGTTGCCGGATCGTCCCGCGCGATACTCGTTTCGACCGCGACGCCCTGCGCGGCTAATGTGTTTGCCAGATCGCGTAGATACACGACCGCGTCGCTGCCCGCACTCTCCAGCAACTCCGCCGTCACCTTTGGGTTGAAGCGGGCGATGCTGGACATCGCGCCGGAGAGTGTGCCGACGGTCGGCACGACGAGGACGAGATGCATGACGCTGTCCATCGCCTGCGCGAGGTTCGCCGCGAGTGCGAGGGCGGTTTCGGCGTCCGGCGTGCCATCGAGCGGGAGGAGGATCTGCTTCAGCGTCGGCGGGCGCGGCTCCGTCCCGCCCGTCGGCAGGACCATCAGCACCGGCGCGATACCGACGGCAAGCACCTTCTGGGCGATGCTGCCGAAGAGCCAGCGCCCCAGACCGCTCCGACCATGCGCGCAGAGGACGACGAGATCCGCCTCCATCTCCGCCGCGTGGTCCTCGATGCGGCCCGCCGTGTCATTGCCCTCATTGGTGTCCACATGGGTAGTAACGGTGATGCCCTCCGCGCGGAAACGTGCGGCGATCTCCGTCAGATAGGCCTCCGCATCCGGCACCGTCGTCAGGTGGCGCGCGCCATGCACGGACGAGGGCGCGCCTCGCTCGATCAGATGCAGGAGCGTGACGTGCGCCCGGTCGCCGGAGCCGTGCGCCAATGTGCGAACATAGGGGAGGGTTGTTTCCGCCAGCCCGGAACCGTCGAGCGGGACGAGCAGATGCGTGAACATGCCGATCATCCTCCGCTGCCGAAGAGCGTCGGGATGGTCTGATACAAGAGGAAGATGTTGAGAGCAACAATCGCCGCAATCACGAGATAGGTCAGCCAGGTCGTCGCGCGCCGGTTGACGAGCGCGCCCATCAAGTCCTTGCGCCGCGTGAAGATCACGAGCGGGATCAGCGCGAAGGGCAGCCCGAACGAGACGCCGACCTGGCTGTAGATCAGTGCCTTCGTTGGATTCACGTTGAGCGCGATCACGATCAGCGCGGGGACCATCGTCACCGCCCGCCGCAGCCAGACCGGAATCTGTCGTTGGATGAACCCCTGCATAATGACCTGTCCGGCCATCGTCCCGACCGCAGATGAGGAGATCCCTGATGCCAGCAGCGAGATGCCAAAGACGATGCTCGCGCCGCCACCGAGGAGCGGCGTCAGCGTCTTGTACGCCTCGGTGATCAGATTGTCCGCGTTCGCAACGCTGTCCCCCAGGCCGTGAGCCCAAAAGGTTCCTGCCGCCATGACGAGCATCGCC
>JALYUS010000525.1 GCA_030853625.1 Chloroflexota bacterium | reverse complement strand
CCACCAAACTGGTTCCGGGAGGTGACCCGTGCTGCCTGACCACGGTTCAGTGGGGTACTACCCAGCCTGACACTAACCATAACAAACGGTAGTCAATCGCGAGTTGTTAACTCTTTTCGGAAGCAAGTAGAGCAACGAAACGGCACAGAACGCCCGTTACGTGACCCAACGGCCGGAAATAGCCCTTCTCATAAGGAATAGGTGTCGGCTGATACCGATTGTCCCGCACGAGATGGTGTGTAATACTCGAGTCATCGCAGCGCTAAGGAGGAGGCGACCGTGGCAGATAACGATGAACTCGACCAGCTTGGTCGCCGCGACGACGGGAAGATGGTGCCTGTGACAATCCATATTTCCATGGGGCTGATGGAGGAAGTGAACCGCATCACGCGGGCAGAAGGAACCAACTCGGGCATCGTCATTTATCAACTGCTCAAGGAGTGGGTGCGCGACCACCAGAAGAACGAGTAAAGCAGCTGAGCGATCAATGACGCATAACTCAGCATCGAGCAAGAATATTGAGACTTTGATTATGAGACGAGAGAGTCGGAGTACCGTTACTCGCTCAGAGATGCAGCCATCACTCGCGCGGGTTATACTTTGCTGGAGGGCGTTTCCTAACCCTTCTTCGAGACGTTTTTGCCCTGTACGGTCGGGGTGTTGTGGGCGTTCGCCTTCGGAAACATCCCGCGTCGCGACGCCGCTGTGGTCCATTTCGCTCGCAATTCGGCCTACTGACGCCACCGAAACACCGTGCGACCCCCTTTGTGAGGGGTTAGGAAACGCCCTCTTTGCTGGATAGCGGTCGCGGCGAGCGACTATCTGAGATATGGCAAAGGAGGCTTCCAATGCACGGACAGCCGCAGCGTTCCCCATCACAATGGGGCACGGTCGGCGTGCTCTGGGGGGCGGTCCTTGCCGCCTTTCTCCTCTTCGGGGTCGGGATTGGCGTCCTCCATCTGCCGCCCGTTGTGGCGGGGATACCCGCCTTTGGTCTGGTGGCCGTTGCATTCATCGTTGTCGTGCGCAATCAGGGGAGCGATGGGATCAAGCCCGGACCATAGCGAACACCAGAACAGGCACGCTTAGTGTCAACAAAGCAATAAATAACCCGGCGTAGAGCAAGGGTTTGAGACGTTTTTGAAACTGTAGCAATAACGAGCCGATCTGACGCGGGTTCGCACCAGCGACGTTTGCAACGCTCCCGCGATCAGCTATCCTCCCGCCATGGCCGTCGTCGATACCCACCATTCCCGGCCACGCCACCGACCACGCGTCTCCTGCATGCCGTCGGCGATCGCCAACGCGGCAACAATGATGATGCGCGGATCAGCGACATGCGGTCCGCTACGGCTTCTGCCGCGGCGGGCCAACCAAGCCCGGCGGCAAACGCTCGTCCGTGATGAAGGGCGGGTGCGCCGGTAGCGTGTACGGCTGCGGCCGCAGGTCCGCGATCGTTGTTGCGGCCACATCGGGCGGCAACGAATAGGTGAAGATGCTCGTCGGGATCGAGGCGTTGTACGTGATCGCGGTCACCGCCTGCCGCGATTGGAGCGTGCCGTCAGGGTTCGCGCTTTCTGACTTGAGCATGAAGTAGGTCGCCTTATCGATCCACATTGTGTGCCGCCCCTGCTCCGCTGGCGGCGTCACGGGCCCGGGCACCGCCGTGCCGTCCGCATGCAACGTGAAGCTGGCCGGGCAGAGGAAGGGGCCGAGGTCGATGACGTAGGCCGCTCGTCCCGCCACCGTCGTCTCCCCCGCCAGTTGCGGATGATAGCAGGGGGAGATGTCCTGCACCGGCGTCCCGGGTTGCCCGCCGCCGTCCGGCAGGTGGATGAAGATGGGCACCGGCGTCCGGACGCCGGTGCGCAGCGCCCCGATGCGCACCTCGACCGTGTCCTGAAAGCTACCGGGGTCCCGCCATGTGTCGTAGCTCCACTCAGTTGTGCCGTCGCTGCCGCTGCCGCTTACATCGACGCGGTCCGCGCTGAAGGGCAGGGGCGACGTCATGCGATACTCGGTGCGCCAACGATCCGGGAGCACCCCCCACAACTCTTCCGTGGTGACGTGCATCTGGGTCGCCTGCGATGGCGTGACCGTCCCCCGATTGATCGAGATCGCCGCGGGCACGGCACTACTGCTCTCGATCGTCATGTGGAAGCTGCGCACCCCAGCCGTCGCCGGGTCGGCCGCCGTGGCGAGCGCCTTGTGCAGCACCGCGTCGGCGCTGACCGGCACGGGCCGCCCGAGCCACCATGCGCCCAGACCGAGCGAGAGGACGAGCAGCGTTGCGGTCGCCAAAGCAATCTTGGTGGGCCAAAGACGCGCGCTTCCCAGGCGGCGCCCGCGCCCGCTCGGCGGTGCAGCAGCGTCGCCACCACCGCCCGGCACCCCGGCCATCCGTGCGGCCAATCGGTCCTCCAACTCCCGCGCGAACGCTGGGCGCGGTCGCATCTGTTCGCGCGCGATGGCGAGCATCGCCGCCGATTCGTCGCGCTCGGCGTCAGCGAGCAGGTCGTCAAGCGCGCGATTGGTCGGCTTCCATCTACGAAGCTGCATCGGGATCCCTCCGTCGTATCTCCTCCAGCGCGCGATAGGCGAGCATCTTGACCGCCGACTCGCGCTTGCCGAGCACGCGCGCGATCTCGGCATACGGCAACTCCGCGAAGAAGCGCAGGGCGATCACTTCCCGCTGTACGGGGCCCAATGCCCCGACCAGTCGCTGTATCTGCCGGATCTCCGCAGTTTGCAGCGCGAGCGCCTCCGGCCCCGGCGTCGCATCGCGGAGTGTGTCAGACAGCGGAGCGGCAATGGGCGCCCGCCGCCGATAGTGGTCCGCGAGGGCGCGGCGCGCGATGGTGAACAGCCAGGCGCGCGCCGCGCCGGTGTCGCGATACCGTACGAAACCGATCCACGCCCGCTCAAAGGCGAGTGCCGTCACGTCCTCAGCATCCTGCCGGACACCCGTCCGGGCATACGCATACCGATAGACGGCGGGTAGATACGTCCGGTAGAGTTCGCGGAAGCATGCCGCATCAGCGCTCGCCGCAAGACCCGCAGGGTCGCGCGACCGCACCGCAAGCCGCTCCGCGTGTGCATCGGGGCCTGCTATCGGCTCCTGGGCCATCGGCCTCTCCTATCAATTGAGCGAAGCGGCATCGGGCACATGGCCGCCCAGCGCAAGCCACCGTACATTTCGCTGACGTGACGCAACTACCGGCCCTCTCTCTGTTATCGGTGAACCGGGCCGAAAAGTCACACGGTGGCAGCAGCATACGGCCGACTGAGCGGTCCCGCTGTCGGCGGCGCGATGGATGGGACCAACGCGTGCCAGTATCCCGCGCAGTCGAGGGTGATGGAGCAAACACGGAGGTTTCTTCCCGTTGTCGCCTAATACTACAGCAGCACCTCCAGATTTAGGTACCCATCTCATCAGTACGGACGTGGCATCAAGGCTACTGCATCTGAGCAGCAACGCAGTACGGACGCTGAAGTGCTGCTGTAGTACTAGGATCCCCGCCGCGCCGACAGACATCCCGCCGACGCCAGCGAAACCCTAGCGCGTGGTATTGTGCTCCTCGGTGACCCTGCGGCGTAACCTTTTCCCCGCATGTGCGACATACAGAGTAGCGGATGGTCGTATTGCAGGAGCGCCGGGGGATAGATCGGGCAATGGAGACACCGAAGTACGAGACACCGAAGTACGAGACACCGCGACCGATAGGCACGGAGGAATCGCACGCAGATGTACTTACCGCCGCTCGCTTTGCCGCGTCGTACCACACCTATGTCACGCCCCTCTACCGCTACTTCTCTCAGCACACCGGCAACGCCGCCGATGCGGAGGATCTCACCGCCGCGACGATCGGCAAAGCGCTGGCAAGTCTCCATTCCTATGCAGGCCGCGCCCCGCTCGCGGCGTGGCTCTTCGGCATCGCGCGCCATACGCTGCACGACTTTCAGCGACGGCGTTCCCCCACCGTCGCGCTCGCCGATGTGGCCACGTCGCTCGCCGACGCGACGCCGCTCCCTGAGCAGTCGGTCGTGGCACGGGAGCAACGGGACGACTTGCACGCGCACATCCGCGCCCTGCCCGCCAACCAGCGGGAAGCACTGACGCTGCGCTACTTCGGCGGCCTGCCGATCGCCGCGATTGCCGTCGTGCTCAACCGGAGCGAAGGAGCGGTCAAACTGCTCATCCATCGTGCACTCACCACCTTGCGCACGCAGTACCGCCAGGAGGAACAGCAATGAAGCGCTTCAATCAACGGCCGGACGATCTGGCGCTCCCCGATGAACTGCACGCCATCGATGGGGCGGTCCGCCGGGCCGCACAGACGATCACGCCTCGGCAGTCGTTCCTCGATGCCCTCGACGCCCAGGTGCAGCGGGACGCCACCGCACACATCATCGCCTTACCGATCACCAGGATCGACGAAGCGATGATCGCAACGTCGCAGCGATCCTCCTGTGTGCCAAGCGCTCATCATGGCAATACACCGACGCCGATCGCGGACCATCCCGCTGTCGCGATGCAACCGAGTCGCGCCGCACGTAGGCTCGGTCGCCGTGGTTTCCTCGTCGGCTCGGCAGTGGCAGCGGCGAGCGGCGGCTTTGTCCTCGTGGAGCGCCGCCGGACCATCGTCGCCGATGTAGTCGCGACCCGGCAGGCCGGTCGCGCGTTGATCACCGCACAGATGGTCGCAGCCGCGCCACCCGGCACCCCGGCGGCGAGCATGACCACGCAACCGAGTACTCTCGATGTCTCTGCGGGCACGCTCGACTGGGAATTGTGGGGCAGCAATCCCGGCGACTACGCGATCGGGAGCGATCCGCAGGCGACGCCGCGCGGCACCGCCGCCGCATTTCTCCGTTCGAACGGGCCCGATCCGCAAGGATTCGGGATGCTCTCCCACACCTTCGCCACCACGCCCTATCGCGGGGCGCGCATGCGCATGCGCGCCTTGGTGAAGACGGACGCCGTGGAGAACTGGGCAGGGATCTGGATGCGCGTGGATGGCCCAGACACGCCGACGACGCAGCGGTCGCTGAGCTTCGACAACATGCAGAACCGACCCATCAAAGGAACAAGCGACTGGGCACGCTATGAAATCGTCCTCAATGTCCCGCCGGAGAGCGTGGCGATCGCGTTCGGGATCCTGCTCCAGGGCATCGGAGAAGTCTGGCTCGACGATGTGCAGTTCGCCACCGTCGGCAGCGACGTCCCGACGACGGGCATGGCGACCTAAGGGACCGTGTGACGCACAGGGATACGGGGGAGCGGGTGGAGCACCGAGCAGGCGGCGCAGAGACGACCGAAGATCATCCCCGGATGGGCGCACCGCCGACGTGCGACGATGTGGTGGCCCCCAAGGATGTGCCATTGCTTGCGACGCGGGTCGCGCCCCCTCGCCCGACGCTCGAATCCATCCTCTGGGCCGTCGTGATCCTGAGCGCGCTATTCGTCCGGGTCGCGTCGCTGACGAACAATGCCTTCGGCACGGCGGAAGCGCAGCGCGCCTACGCCGCATGGCAGTTCGTGGACGGTCAAAGCGCGCGGGTGGACGGCGCCCTCTGGGGGCCGCTTCCCTTTCTGATTAACGCCGTTTTCTTCTTTCTCTTCGGCGCGCGGGACGCGATTGCGCGGCTCGGCCCTGCCCTCGCCGGTATCGCGATTGTGCCGATCTGTTGGTGGCTCCGGCCCTATTTCGGGCGGTGGGGCGCGCTCGGCGTCGCGGCGATGCTCGCGCTCTCGCCAACCTTCGTCTACGGCTCCCGACATCTCTCCGGCATTCCGTGGGTCGTACTCGCTGCACTCACGCTCTTCATTTGCATGCTGCGCCTCACGGACGAGCGTGCGACGACCGGCACACTGGCGGTCGCGGGGATCGCGATGGCCTTTCTGATTGGCTCCGGGCCGTCCGGCCTGACGATGCTCGTCGCCTTCGCCGTCGCGCTGGCGATCCTCGCCCTCCTCGACCGGGCTGACCCGCAGACCGGCGAGCGGCACGGTGCGCTTCGCATCATCGGCGCGCACCTCCGGCAAGTAGACCGGCGCATCTGGTGGAGCGTCGTCGCACTCGTCGGATTGCTGTTGCTCGCGGCGTGCAGCCTCTTTTTCACTGATATTGTTCACCTGCCGCGCACGCTTGGCTCAGTGTTTGGCCGCTGGTGGGACGACCTCTTCGCCACCACGCGCAATCAGCCGTGGTACTACTATCTCCTGATCGCCTTCGTCTACGAGCCGTTCATCGGTGTCGCCGCGATTATCGGCATCGTGCTGATCGCGCGCACTGCCGCGCCGCGACCGCTGGCGATGACCCTGCCGCTCACTTGGCAGTTGGTGGCGCTCGTCCTTTTCTCGCTCAGTAGCGGCAAAGCGCCGGAGAACGCGGCGATGATCCTGCTCGCCCTCGCACTGATCGGCGGGACGGCGATCGAGTGGACGGCAGAGCGGCTGCGCGGCGGCTGGTTCTGGCGCGAGCGCGGCTGGATGCTCGGCGTCGCGGCATGCATTCTCGCCCTCGCCGTCGCGCAATTCATCCGCCAGTTACTGGATGTCAACCGCACGGCGGCGTGGATCGCGACGATTCTTGTCGTCATTGCCCTGCTCCTCGCCGCAGGCTACGCGACGATGACGCTGATCAACGCGCAGGGGACGTTCCGTGCCAGTACGGCGCTGCTCACGACCTTGCTGATGCTCTCCTGCATGATGGCAGTCCGCGCGATGAGCGACGCGACCTTCAGCCATCCAGCGGACGGCCACGAACTACTCGCCGATGGGACGGCGGCGAGCGTCACGCCCTTTGTCGCGCGGGTGCAACGCATTTCAATTGACCTGACGCGCAACGACCGCACGCTCGATCCGGCGACGGGTGACCGGCACAATATCGGCGGCGGCAACACCCTTACCATCGGCGTCGATCCGTCGCTCGAATGGCCGTTCCGCTGGTACTTCCGCGACTTCCCGAACTTTACGGTCGCGGACGCACAACCGTTGGCGGCCGGACGCCCTTTGGGAGCGGACGGCACACTCCGCACCCGTCTCCTGATCGTGCCGAGCAGCGCCGACGCGCAGATTGCCCCGCTCGCGACGAGCTTCAGCGAAATGAGTAGTCCGGCGACGATCAGCCCCGCCGGAGCGTACCACGCGATCCACCTGCGTGACCTCCCGCACATCGTCGTGAGCGGCCGCAGCTGGGCGAACGCGCTGAGATATATGGTGCTGCGTCGCACCACCGAGCCACCGACGGTGCACGGTCTCACGCTCTATATGAACAAAGACGCGGCGGCGCGCGTGCTCGCGGGGAGTGGTCAGCCGCTCCCGCCGAACAACCTCTTCGACCGCGCGGGCAAGGGCGCGGCGGCCGGTCAGTTCGACGCCGCGCGCGGCATCGCCATCGGCCCGGATGGCACGATCACGATTGTTGACCAACTGAATTACCGCGTGCAGCAGTTCACGCCGGACGGCATCTTCTTGCGCCAGTGGGGCGGCATCGGCATGGCGCCGGATACGTTCGGCAAGCCTGTGGGTGGCCTCGTGTTCGGCCCCACGGGACTCGCGATCGCGCCGGACGGGACGATCTTCGTCGCGGACACTTGGAACCATCGCATCGCCGCCTTCACGAGCGATGGCAAGCCGCTGCGCCAGTGGGGATCATTCTTCAACGGCCAAGAAAATCCCGGCGCGCTCCCGCAGCACACGTCGGGCTTCTACGGGCCGCGCGGTATCGCCATCGCGCCGAATGGCCTCCTCTACATTACCGACACGGGCAACAGCCGCATCCTCGTCTTCGACAAGACCGGCGCGTTCGTCCGTACCTTCGGTTCGTTCGGCACGGGCGATGGGCAGATGGACAATCCGGTCGGCATCGCCGCCCGCGCCGATGGCACGATTGCCGTCGCGGACACGAACAACGCCCGCGTGCTCCTCTTCACCGCCGACGGCGCGTATCTTGGGGCAGTGCCCGTCCCGGATTGGGCGACCGTCAAGGGATTGGAGGCGTATCCATGCTTCCTGCCGAACGGGAACCTCCTCGTCCCCTCCCCGATCACCAATCAGCTGATCGAGATGACGACGCAAGGGCAGACTGTCCGCAGCATTACCGGCAACACCGGCGACCTCCACAAACCGGGCGCCGTCGCCGTCACGCCCGACGGCGCCTCCGTATACGTCGTCAATGATGACAACAACACCGTGGTGCGCGTCAATGCGCGATAGACGCGGGTGCCCCGAGTGCGGGGAGTGGTATCCATGATGCTACCGATGCTTCACGGTGAGGAAACGGGTGAGGTACTACCAACGCACCGCTTGCAGCGCCTCTTCCTCATCTCCACTCTTGTCATCATCCTGGTGGCCGCCGTGTTCATTCTCTACCTCCCGGCGTATTGGGCGGGTTCACTGATTCCCCAGGCCGATGCCGGTGAGTATGCGGTGACCGCAGACAATCTCGCGCATCTCCGCTCCAATCACCTCACCCTGCTGCATCACCCCTATCCGTCGCGTTACCCATTCGGGTTCCCTCTTCTGCTCGCTCCTTTCTACTGGCTCCCACACGCCATGCTCGCCAACGGCATCTACGGCGTCCTCGTCGCCGCTCTCGTCGCGGTCTGCGCCCTCTCCGTCCTGACCCGAGCCGTGAGTGGGCGATTCGCGGGCGTAATCGCCGCACTGTCGTTTCTTCTGACGCCGACCGTGGTGATCTTCAGCCATTATGTGCTCAGTGAGGCAGCGTCGACGGCACTCGTCGCGCTCAGCGGCCTCTTCCTCTACCGCGCAACCACGAGTGACGTGCGCCAACGGCGGCTCTGGTGGCTCGCCCTGCTCGGTGGAGTGACCGGTCTGGCCGTGCTGGTGCATCTTACGAACCTGCTCCTCCTCCCCGCACTTGCCGTCGCCCTGTTCTTGAACAGCCGCATCCGGGCAGATGGCAGGCGTGCCCTTCTCGCCGTGGCAGCCACGCCAAGCCTTGCGCTCCTTGCTCTCGCGCTCTACGACAAACTGACGTTTGGGGGCGTCACCGCGACGGGTTATCGCTTCTGGCGTCCGGATTGGTATCGCTCACTCCACACGACGTTCGCCTTCTCGTATGCCGTCCATCGCCATCTGATGGTAACGAATGGACCGCTCACGGCCTTCGGCAACATCGGCTACTATGCGCACTTCTTCATCACCCTCGTCCCGTCACGTTGGCTGTCTCTTCCGCTCGTCATCGGGCTGATCGCGCTGCTCCTCGACCGGCGCCCTGCCGTACGAACGCTCATGGTTTTCTCCCTCATCTTCAGCCTCCTCACGCTTGCTCTCTACAGCGTCTACTTTTTTCAGGGCATCCGGTTCCTCCTGCCGCTCGTGCCGTTCATGGCGTGTGCGATCGGTCGCGGCAGCGCCATCGGTCACCAATGGCTGATCGGGCGAGCCGCATCGAAGGGCATTCTTCGGCTTGGCGGTGTCGTGATCGGTCTCGCCGTGAGTGGGCTCACCGTGCTTGGTCTCGTGCTCGGCGTTCGCCCCTCGCTCCAAGAGTCCTATCTGTATCAGCGGTTCGTGCGAGACAATCGTGCGCCGTTTCCCGCTCCCGTCGAGGCCGAGACGATGGCGCTCTATGGAACGGTCGCACCCCCAGGGAGCATCGTGGTCACCGACCTCTTCGTGCCGGTCTTCGAGGCGCTGCCGGTCGGGAAACGAACGATGATCGTTCCTGTCCACTGGCCCGGCTACGAGAGCGACGTCGCGCCGCCGAAGATGCTTCCCAACTTCACCCAGCGTGAGGAACGCGCAACGGTAGATGCAGCGATTGCCGCCGGCACGCCGGTGTTTACGGATGCCTATACGATGCGATTAGAAGGAGGGCTGAACGGGTATCACCTGGTGCTCGTTGCCCGGGGAGTGCGCGATCGTGCGTTCGTCGCGGTTTATCGGCTCGAACGGGCGCAAGGGGCAAGCGCACCGTGAGCAGGGGTGACGCGCATAGCAACGAAGGTATGCCTCTCGCCGAAGGACGTTTCCCTGTCGCGCACCGGCCGATAGACACCGTCATTATACCAATGCTGAAGGGATGTTGGACACTGTACGAGGTTCATGTCAACCTACGGAGCGGGCAGGTACGTCACACCCAGATCAGCCAGACAGCTCGTGTCCGGCTTCTCACTTGGCTGTGCAAGAAAGGCAGCAATCAGCACGGATGCCGTCGTCGCGCGCGCTTCCATTGGTTGCAATAGTCTGTCGATTAATGGGGGGCTTTGTCGGGAGCGGACGGCGAACCCGGGGTAGGCAGATCCTCGTCGCTCAGCGTAGCACATCGAGCACGTCGACGGGTTCCGATGGGGTGCGGACCGCTCGTATGACCTGTCCCGTGCGCCCATTAAGGAAGAGCAAAGCGCCGGAAATATTGCTGGACGCGACCGGCTTCTCTGTTTTCGCCACCACGACCAGCCCGTTCGCGCCGAGTGTCAATCGTTCGCCGCAGGGGACCGATGTACGGGGACCGTCAGGAGTGCGCGGGGGGACGAACACCTGCGGCGGTGGCGGGGGCGGCTGCAAGTGGATGCCGTCT
>JALYUS010000499.1 GCA_030853625.1 Chloroflexota bacterium | reverse complement strand
CGCCGACTCGCGCGGCGCATTGACGACGCGCATTACTTCTTCCATATCGTGTGTCAGCCAGACGCGGATCGCTTCGACTGCGGCAGGCAGGATTTCCTTCTCCAGCATGATGCGTTCATTCGGCGCGAAGAGTTTGAGGACGTGTCCCATCGCTTTGCCGCCACCGGGAGGGCGACCAATGCCGAGCCGGAGCCGGGGAACGTCCTGCGTGCCGAGCGCCTGAATGATGCTGCCCAGACCCTTGTGCCCCGCCGCGCTCCCGGATGGGCGAAGCCGGAGCGCGCCGAACGGCAAGTCAACCTCGTCGTAGACGACAAGCACGCGCCGCATCGGCACTTTGTACCAGTGGGCGAGTTGACCAACACTCGTGCCGGACGAATTCATAAATGTCTGAGGCCGGGCGACGACGAGCGACTGTCCCTCCGCGTGGCCGCTGGCAATCTCCGCCTGCATCCGTTTGCCGCTGAAGCGCATGTCGTACCGGCGCGCGAACGCACTGACAGCCATGAAGCCGATATTGTGGCGCGTGCGCTCATATTCCTTGCCCGGATTGCCGAGGCCGACGATCAGCGCGTCAACTGGCACGATATCTCCTTCGTCGTATTCCATTACGCGACGTCACGAGCGCCCGGTCATAGAGCGCCGCTGTTTCGCGCGCTGCCCGCGCCCACGAGAACCGCGCGGCCTGCCGGTATCCCATCACCCGCAATTCCGCGCGGCGCGACGGCTCCTGGTCGAGGGTCGTCATCGCCGCGACCCATGCACGCGCGTCATCCGGTGCGGCGGTCATCGCGGCATCACCGGCCACTTCGATCAACGCGCGTGCTGTACTGACGACCACGGGCGTACCGGACGCCATCGCCTCGACCACCGGCAAGCCGAAGCCCTCATCCCACGAGGGCAGCAGGAGCGCCACCGCACCATGATACAGCGTGCGCAACGCTGTCGGCGGCGCCGAACCGCGCCACACGACGCCGGGTTCTTCCCGGAGTCGCTTCGTTGTCGTGGCGGCGTTCCATCCTTCCGCGCCGACGACGACAAGGCCGACGGGTTCGGCTGTCGTGCGGCGGTAGACGGCGTAGGCATCGAGCAGTCTATCGTGATTCTTGCGCGGCTCGATGGTGCCGACCATCAGGAAGTAACGCGACGGAAGATGCCAACCACCATGCGCTTCCCGTTTCGCATCGCCGGTAGCGGGTGGTCGGAAAAGTGGATCAGCGGCTTCGTGGATAACGGTGATCGCGTCGGCGTCCACGCCGAGCAGCGAGATCAGGTCGTCACGCGTCGCGCGGGAGACGGCGATGATTGCATCCGCGCGGTGAACCGCTGTGGCGATTTGGCCGTAATATCGTTGCGCGTCCGCTGTCAGGCGGTCCGGGTGGCGCACGAAATCGAGGTCGTGGACGGTCGTCACGGTATGCCACGGCCCGATGATTGGCATGAAGTCCGGGCTATGCACGAGCGCCGGGCGGATGCGAAGGAACTCGGTCGGTAGGGCCCGGCGCTCCCAACGATGATGCGGCGGCGTCCAGAGCCGTCGTTGCTGTGCGGGAGCATCGCTGGGGAGGACGGGTAGCCCGCGTCGCGCGTATCCGACAATGAACGTGTGATCGCGCGCCGCCAACTCTGGAGTGAGCGCGGTCGCCAGACGCTGCGTATACGCGGCGATGCCGCCCTGCCGGTACGCACACATCCGGGCGTCAATTGCGATCCGTGCCATACCGTTACCTCCCTGCCGCGCGCCATCGGACGTGCGAATGGTATACTGCGTGGAAGAGGGGTCGCTTCGCAAGGGTCACGCCCCGTTCAACGAGTGGAGAACACGAACGCTATGGGATTGTTCGGTATCGGCACACCAGACATCATGATTATTCTCATCATTGCAATTATCGTCTTGGGGCCGGATAAGATTCCGGGAATGGCCGCGCAGGTGGGGAAGACAATTCGCGATTTCCGCCGCTATACGAGCGAACTGACGAAAGAGTTCGACGACGCCACCGGCGATCTGCGGAAGGAATTTCAAAACATCGCCGGTGATCTGCGCGGCGAACTGGAGGCGACGCAGGCCGATCTCCGCAACCAGCTCGATCTGACCGATGTCTTCAAGATGGAGACAGCGACCATACCCGTTGCTGCCGCAGTCGGATCAACCGACGCGCCTGCCCTTGCCGCGATTGGGGCGGCAACGGCCCTCGCGGAGCCGGTGCAGCCGGAAACGATTACCGTGACGACGCCCTATGCGGACACACTCGCGGCACAGGCGACTGCGGAAGCGCCACCCGTTGCGACGCCCGCAGCAACAGTAGCGACAAAGGCCGATCCCTTCGCGGACCTCGTGACTCTCGTCGTGGGCGCCCCGGCAACTGAACCGGAGACGATCACCGATGCCGCATCTCCGTCGGAAACCGCCCCATTCTCCGCACCTTCGGAGACGACTGCGATTGCCACGAATGGACATCGGCAGGTCATTGGTGGGAGCGTCTCCGGCAGCAAATATCGCCGCCGGAAATCAGCGTAGCATTGCCGCCGCATCTGCTGCCAACGACTGCGGATCAAGCGTCGGAAACGCATCGAGGCCAACCAGTCGTGCAAGCGCGGGCCAGACTTCAGGGCGCTTATGGACGCGCGTTGGCCGCCCTGAACGGTCAATAAAGAGATGATCGGTGAATCCCGTTGCGAGGTGCGTCGCTGTGCCATGCTCGATCCGATGAACCTGATAGCCGAAACGGATGCGTACACCAGTCAAGAGTTCAACGCGTGTCCCGATCGCCAGCAGATCGTCATAGCGCGCCGCGAGACGGAACTGCGCGCCGCACTCCCGGATCGGCATCTGGATGCCGTGCATTTCCAGGTCCGCGTACGTCATGCCCGTGGCACGGACGAGTTCGCAGCGGCCGATTTCAAAGTAGGCAAAGAAATTACTGTGGTAGATAAAACCCATCTGGTCGGTTTCCGCGTAGCGCGTGCGGACCAATGCGGGGCGGTGCGTTGCCGTTTCTGCCATTCTCTCCTCCACCGATACGTCACCGAATCGAGTGTAGCATACGCGCGGGATGCAGCCGTGATCGCGGGACATAGCCCTGATTGCGTTGGTGGTAGCAGGCTTTTCGTACAGATAGAACGCGCCCTTCATGCCTACTAAGTCCTTCGCGTTTGCCGTCGCGGCAGTTGATCGGGAGACCGGAGCGCGGGCCGGATGCTTCACGACGCCCCATGGCGACATCCGCACGCCGGCGTTCATGCCGGTAGGTACGCAGGCGACCGTCAAGGCGCTCGACCCGGACGATCTGCATGCGATCCGTGCGGCGGTGATTCTCGCCAATGCGTATCATCTCAGCCTCCGGCCCGGTGCGGAGATCATCGCCAACGCGGGCGGGTTGCATCGCTTCATGGCCTGGAATGGCCCGATACTCACTGATAGCGGGGGGTTTCAGGTCTTCAGCCTCGGAGCGCGCCGGACGGTTGATGACGACGGCGTGACCTTTCGCTCCCACCTCGATGGCAGCCTCCACCGCTTCACGCCCGAAAGCGTCGTCGCGCTGGAGGAGATGCTTGGCGCGGACATCATCATGCCGCTCGATGAATGCGTCGCGCTGCCCGCCGCCGAGGCGTCAACGCGCGACGCGCTCCACCGCACGCAGCGGTGGATGGAGCGCGCGCTGCGGGCGAAACGGCGCGACGATCAGGCGCTCTTTGCCATCGTGCAAGGTGGCCTCGATCACGCGCTGCGCCGCGAAGGCGCGCTGTTTGCCGCCCAACTGGATGTGCCGGGCATCGCAATCGGTGGCTTGAGCGTTGGCGAATCGAAGGACGCGATGGACGCAACGCTCGCCGCGACGATGGATGCTCTGCCGATAGACAGGCCGCGCTATCTGATGGGGGTCGGTTCGCCGGAAGACCTCTGGGCATGCGTCGCGCGTGGTGTGGACCTCTTTGATTGTGTCTTGCCCGCGCGGGTAGCACGTCACGGCGGGCTGTATACGCCCCACGGGCGCATCAGTATCGGCAATGCCCGCTATCGCGACACGTATGGGCCGCTTGACGCATCATGCGGGTGCTCGACGTGTCGCCGGTTTTCCGCCGCCTATCTGCATCATCTCTATCGCGCAAAGGAACTGCTCTGGTACCGGCTGGCGACGATCCATAATCTCTGGTTCATCCTCCGACAGATGGAGGCGATGCGGGCCGCGATCCTCGACGGTGCGTTCACCGAGCAGCACGCGGCGTTCCGCATGCGCTATCGGACGGCGGACCGATCCGCCAGCGCCGATGCCCGCACGCGGTTCGTCGCGAGCCGCACACTGCGGCACACGGTTTGACCATGCCCGGCATGCTCCGTACAATACGCCATGACGTGCGTATACGTACGACCGTCGGAACAGGAATGATGGTATGGTCACGAATCTGGGAATCTCATCAACGGAGAAGGATCTGCCGCCGCTCGCTCCGGCGCCACGATCCGCGCGCGCCCAGACGCGCAGTGCGTGGCGTATCCTGCTCGTCAGTTTCGCCTGCTTCTCGCTGCTGGCGGCGGGCGTGACGGCCGGTTTCACAACCTACCGCGCGAATGCGACGAAGCCGCGTGGTGGGAACGTCCGCCAAATCGTGACCGGCAACCAGACGCAGGTGCGCTCGCGCCAGCAATCGTTCTGGCATGATATTGCGGAGGGCGGCAGCATCAGCGAAGGCGACACGATCCGTACGGGAGATGACACCCAGATAAAGGTCTCTCTGTTCGATGATTCCGTTGTCGAACTATCCGCCAACACCGAGGTGACGTTCGATCGGCTTCGCGCATCGCAATACATAGACAAGAACGCGGCGATCGCGTTACATCAGGATTACGGTCGGCTGATTGTCACCGCCAACCCCGACACGATCTATAACCGGGTCCTCATTGATGTCCGCTCTCTTGGCAGCACCATCGAGGCGCGCCAGTCAGGCACCCGGTTCCGCGTGCTCGTACTGCCGGGCCAGCAAGACAGCCCCGGGCGGGTGGATGTGTCGGTCCTGAATGGCCCCGATGTGACGGTTGACGGCGCGGGCCAGCGCGTGTCGGTGGCGAATGGGCAGCAGAGCATCGTCTCGGTGGGTGCGGCGCCGACCGCGCCATCCGTGAAGCAGCGTGACCTCGTTGAGAATGGCGCTTTCCGACTGGGCGTCAATACCCAGGATCAGTTGCCGACCCATTGGGAGGGCTACGCCGATGATGGTGGCGACGGCGGCAACGTGCGGGCGACCGAGAGCATTGTGCCGGAGACGGTTCGCGGGCAGCCGGTCAATGCGCTGCATTTCTCGCGTACGGGCGGCAATGTTGACAGCGATCTCATCGGCGTCAAGCAGTCGCTCGCCTTCAGCGAGTTGGATGAGTTCGATTCAGTCGTCCTGAGCGCGGATGTCAAGATCGTCAGCCATAGTCTTTCTGGCGGCGGCACCCTCGGTTCCGAATATCCGGTCGTCTTTCTTGTCCGGTATGTCAGTGCGAAAAATGATCCGATTGAAGTTGGCCGGGCGTTCTATACACAAAATGACGACGGCAATCGGACAGCGACCAATGTGCTTCAGGGCATCCAGATCAAGCCAGGTGTCTGGGCCGATACCTTCCACTGGGATCTGAAGCAAGCCTACCCGGCGCCATACAAATTGGTCAGCATTCAGGTCTATGCGTCGGGGCACGATTACGACGCGTACGTTGCGAATCTCTCAATCGTTGCGAAGTAGTGGTCGTCAAGGCCAATTTGATACGTAATGGTGGAGCAGGCTTCATCTTGCAATCCCCGGACGGCAGGCTGAAGCCTACTCCACCACTATTCAAGCCGGAAAGGCTGGGTGCATGAGTGCAATTGCGGTGATCGGCACCGGGTACGTTGGTCTGATTACTGGCGCCGGGTTCGCCGATCTCGGAAACGACGTTGTGTGCATTGACATTCTCGCGGAGAAAATTGCTAAACTCCGCGCGGGTACGATGCCCTTTTTCGAACCCGGACTTGAGGAACTGACCCATCGGACCGCCGCAGCGGGTCGCTTGCGCTTCACGACGAACTATGCCGAGGCAATCCCCGCAGCAGATTTCGTTTTTATCACGGTGGACACGCCGCCCGGTGGCAATGGGAAGGCGGATATGAGCCGCGTCGAAAGCGCCTCCCGCAGCCTCGCGCCCCATCTGCGCGGACGAACGATTATCATCAACAAGAGTACGATGCCGATTGGCAGTGGCGGCTTTGTCGCGCAGATCATTCGCGAGTATGCATCGCCCGACGCCGATTTTGCGGTCGTCTCGAACCCCGAATTTCTGCGCGAAGGCTCCGCCGTGCATGATGTCCGCGAACCGGATCGGATCGTCCTCGGTGGCGATGATCCGGTGGCCGTCGAAGCGGTGGCCGAACTTTATGCGACCGTGAACGCGCCGATTGTGAAGACAGACTTGCGGACGGCGGAGATGATCAAGTACGCGTCGAACGCCATGCTCGCGACGCGAATCTCCTTCATCAATGAGATCGCCGCGATTTGCGAGGGGTTCGACGCGGACGTGCGGGTTGTCGCGCGCGGCATGGGCCTGGACGCACGCATCGGCCCGAGTTTCCTCGATGCCGGCATCGGCTTCGGCGGTTCATGCTTTCCCAAGGATGTCAAGGCGCTCGCCTTTATGGCAGCGGAAAAAAACCTCCATCCGCAACTCTTGAATAGCGTGCTGGACATCAATGAGGATCAGCGCCGCCGGTTCGTGCGGAAAGCGCTTGCGCATCTTGCAGAGCCGGGCGCGAGTACGGTGGGTATCTGGGGGCTTGCCTTTAAGCAGGATACGGACGACATGCGTGAGGCGCCGTCTGTGGAGATTATTCGCTGCTTGATCGAGAGCGGCGTGCGCGTCCGTGCGTATGATCCGGCGGCGATGCCGGTCGCGCGCGGCCTGCTGCCGGATGTCGTCTACTGCCACGATCCCTACGACGCGGCGCGCGGTACGGATGCCTTGTTGCTGCTGACGCCCTGGAATGAGTTTCGCCAGGCCAATATGGAGCGCGTCTTCGAAGCGATGCGGAATCCGGTGGTGCTCGATGGGCGAAATATTTACGACCGCACGGAGATGGAGGCAATGGGGTTCACCTATGTTGGCGTTGGACGCTGATCGGGCGGGTTCGCTCGTCGTTCCCTCCGTTCCCGCCCTCACGATCGGCGTTGATGTCATCGAGATTGCGCGCATCGCCACTGCGGTCCGGCGATATGGCGAGCGGTTTCTCGCCCGGGTGTACACTGCGGACGAGCGGACATACGCCGCAGGCCGCGCGTCGGCGCTCGCCGTCCGCTTTGCGGCCAAGGAGGCGACCGCCAAAGCGCTCGGTACCGGCATAGGCCCGGTCGGCTGGCGGAATATCGAAATCCGCAACGATGCTGCTGGCAAGCCGTCAGTGCTTTTACACGGTGCGGCGGCGATTGTCGCGCGTCGCGCCGGGTTCCTGGAATGGCAGGTGAGTGTCACGCACAGTCGCGACCTTGCCACCGCGTTTGTTGTCGGATTCCGTACCGGAACGCCGATCCGTGCTGCCGGTAGCAACGAGTAACGGAAATCACTGAGGAGAGAGAAGCGATGCGAATTGTTACGGCAGCAGAGATGCGTTCACTGGAGGAGGCAGCCTTCGCGCGCGGCGTCGAAGCGCCCGCCTTGATGCAGCAAGCGGGCGCGGGCGTCGCGCAGGCGATTCGTGGGATGGTCGGCCATACCGGGGGCCGTGTCGTCGTGTTGCTCGGCCCAGGAAATAACGGCGGCGACGGTGTGGTCGCGGCGCGCACGCTCGCGAGCGAGGGGTTTCATGTCTCGGTCTGGTCCCTCGCGTCGCGTGCGGATTTGGAAATGCCGAACCGCCAGGGGCTTTCCATCCTCGAATCGGCGGATGCGTTGCGCGCTGCGCTCGGTGAGGCGGATATCGTCCTCGATGCGATCCTCGGTACCGGCGCGCGGCCCGGCCTCCCCACGAATATTGCCGCCGTCACGCGATTGGTCAATACCGTGACGCCGCGTGCGGCGCGCGTGATCGCCCTCGACATCCCGACCGGCGTGGACGCGACAACGGGTGAAGCGAGCGATGATGCGATCATCGCACATGCGACCGTCACGCTCGGTTCGCCGAAGCGCGGCTGCCTCGTGCCGCCCGGAAGCCAGTATGCGGGGCGGATCATCGTCGTTGATCTCGGCCTCGGTGATCCCAGTGAGCCGGGGCCGCGCATGACGACCGACGACGATGTCCGGGAGCGCGTTCCACGGCGGCTCGCCGATGCGCACAAGAGTGATTGCGGCACCTTGCTCGTTGTCGCCGGTGCGGTCACGTACGTCGGTGCGCCCGGCTTCGTCGCGGAGGCGGCAATGCGGGCGGGGGCGGGCCTCGCGACAATGGCCGTCCCCCGCGCCATTGCCGGTACGGTCGCGGCAGTGGTTCGCGAGGCGACCCTCCTCCCGCTGCCGGACGATGTGGAGCGGGCAGGGAAGCAGTTGCGCGAGCAGGCGCACCGGTTCACGGCGGCGGTGATCGGCCCCGGCCTCGGGCGCGAGGAGGAGACCGAGCATTTTCTCGCGCGCCTGCTTGGGATTGGCGAGGCGCGCAGCCGCCCGCAACTCGGCTTCGGCGCCGCGTCCCCCTCGGCGTCGCGCGATCCGATTCTGCCGGAATCGCTACCGCTGCTGATTGACGCGGACGGTTTGAACTGGTTGTCCGGGGTCGAGCGATGGTGGGAGCAAATCCACAATCCGACGATTGTCACCCCCCATCCGGGGGAGATGGCCCGGCTAACGAAACGGGAACCCGATGCGATCAAGCGCGAGCCATGGCAGATCGCGATGGAATATGCTGATCGCTGGCAGACGGTCGTCGTGCTCAAGGGCGGTCCGACCGTCATCGCGGCGCCGGGCGGAATGCTCTGGGTCGCGCCGGGCGGTAATCCCGCCCTCGCGACTGCGGGGACCGGCGATGTGCTTGCAGGGACGATCGGTGGCTTCCTTGCACAAGGACTTAGCCCACTCGATGCCGCAATGTGCGGCGTCCATGTCGGCTCGCGTGCGGCGGAGCATGCCGCCGATGCGGTCGGCGTCTATGGCATGGTCGCACCCGATCTCCTGCCCCGGATTGCGGATGCCTTGCGCGACATCATGGGTGTCTGAATCGTGGCAGACGTAACGCCCGCCGTTGCAGACCACCGGCGCTCGTTCGTCGCGGTGGATCTCGGCGCGATTACCGGCAATGTGCGCGCGATGCGCCGTATGCTTCCGGCCACCTGCGCGTTCGGTGCGGTCGTCAAGGCGGATGGGTACGGCCACGGCGCGGTTCCGGTTGCGCGCGCGGCGATTGCCGGGGGGGCAGCATGGCTGCTCGTCGCGACCGTGCCTGAAGGGCTGGCGCTGCGGCGCGCAGGACTGACGGACCTACCGATTTTGATTCTTGGCCCCGTTGCGTCTGACGAAATTGACGATCTCGTTGGCGCAGAACTCACCCCAACGATTGATGCGGACTCGCCCCTTGCAACCATCGCCGTCGCCGCCCATCGGCATCATCGTGTGCCATATCCCGTGCATGTGAAGATTGATACTGGACTGAGCCGTTTCGGCGTCGCCGCGTCGCAGGCGGTTGCATTCGTGCAATCGTTGCAGGACTGCCCGGACATTGCCGTGTCGGGCATCGCGACCCATTTCGCAACGGCAGATGGCGTCGCTGATCCATTTCTGCATGCGCAGGGGCGGCGATTCGCGGCGATCATCACCGCGTTGGATCGTGCCGGCATGCGGCCGCCCATCGTGCATGCCGCGAACTCCGGCGCGGCGCTCCAGGGCTTTGCATGCTGGGACATGGTGCGCGTCGGTATCGCTCTCTACGGCATCTCCCCCGCGCCGGACTTCCCGATGCCGCACGATCTGCGTCCCGCCCTCACGGCACAGAGTCATGTCGCCCGTGTTTTCGACCTCGCGCCCGGCGACACGGTCGGCTACGGCAGGACATTCGCGGCTGCAACGCCGTTGCGTGCGGCGCTAATCCCGATCGGATACGCGGATGGCCTGCCTCGGTCGGCCTCCAACCGGGGGCATCTGCTGATCGGTGGCTGTCGCTGCCGCATCATCGGGAACATCTCGATGGATCAGTGCGTCGTCGCGCTGCCGGACGCGCTTGATGTCTCAGTGGGCGACGCGGTGGTGATTGTCGGGCGGCAGGGAGATACGGAACAGACGATCACGACGCTCGCGCACGAGGCCGACACGATTGCCTACGAAGTCGCGGTGCGGTTCGGCGCGCGGATGCGCCGGGAATATACGCCGGAATAGTATCGAACGTGACAATTGACAGGCATCTATCGGATCGCATTGCGGATGATGTATACTGTAGACGAACGTACGTCAATACGGGGCATGGGGATGGGGAACAAGGTATGACGACCGTGCTGATCGTCGAGGACAACGAGCGCAATATGCGTCTCATGCGCCTGCTCTTGCGCCCGCTTGGCTATGATTTACTTGAAGCGGTGGATGGCAAGGAAGCATTGGCGACGCTCGAGCGCACGACGCCGGACATTATTCTCGTTGATATTCAACTACCGGATGTGGATGGCCTGGAGATCACGCGCCGTCTGCGCAAAGACCCCCGTTTCGCGACGACGCCGATCGTTGCCCTGACGGCGTATGCGATGCCGGGTGATCGCGAGATGTTCCTGCGCGCCGGATGCACCGGCTACGTCGCCAAGCCGATAGATACGCGCGCCTTCCCCGACATCATCGCCGCGTATCTGCACGATGGTGTGACCGCTCCGATGCCCGAAGGGATGCAGCCGGAATGAGCGCTGCGGACGATCGCATGGCCGAAGAAACGCAGGTCGGCATTGCCCGCGTCGAGATGTGGATTGACGCCCATCCCGACCTCTGGCGGCAATGGAACGAATCATGGCCTGGCGCAACCGGGCATCCGCTGCACATTGCGGGCAGTTCGTCCGCATCGTCGGCGCTCGCGGCGCCAATTGTCGGCGGCGGACAAACCTTCGCGACGCTTGGCAGCGCATCGGGGGATCACCGGCATCAACCATTGCTTCGGGCCATCGCCGATCTCGTTGGCGACGCGTTGGCAATGGAAACTGAACTGACCACAATGACGGACGAGTTAGTGGATTCGTATGACCAACTGACGTTTCTCTATGAGATCGCCCGCATGCTCTCCACGACCTCAACACTCGAGGAGGCGCTCACCGCGTTACTCGCGCAGGCACGGAACATTATCGGCGCCAGTGGTGGCGCATTGGTCGTTGAACAGGCGGACAAGTCGATCGTCGTGCTCACGGACGGCGTGGCGCCCGATGAGCATTTCATCATCGCCATGCATCGCGTCGTTACCGGTGCGGAACGGCCCCTCGTTGCGAACGATGCGGCGGCCGTTGCGGCGACGGTTGCTGTGCGGGCGGACGCCGTTTCGAGCGTCGTCGTCGTGCCAATCATCACGGCGCAAGGCGTCGCGAGTGCGGCCTGCTTCGGCGCGACAAAGCCGGATGGCTTCACGGCCGGAAACCGCAAACTGATGCAGGCGGTAGCGGAACAAACAATCGCCATCGCCGCGCAGTTCGCGCTCCAGGAGGAGCAAATCCGGCGGAGCCGCCTCGCGCGGGATCTCGAACTCGCGGCGCAAATCCAGACCGCGCTGCTACCCGGCGCATTCCCCGCCCGCCCGCATGTCTCCGTCGTCGCGACGATGACGCCGGCGAGCGAAGTCGGTGGAGACTTCTACACGCATCCCGACGACCGTGCCGAGCCGGGCGACGTGCTGGCCTTCGCGATTGGCGATGTCGCGGGGAAGGGCGTGGCCGCCGCGCTGATTACGACCGTCTGCCTCAGCGCGATGCGCGCGGAGATGCGCCATGTTGCGTCACCCGCGCAGGCGCTCCGCTCGGTGCAGGGTTTCATTCAGGATGAATTGTCGCGCATTGACTCCTTTGTCACCTGTATCCTCGCCACCTATGACCCGTCCGCGCGGCGGTTTGAATATGCGAATGCCGGGCATAATGCCATCTTTCACTGGTGCGCGCGGGAGAAATGCATCGAGACGCTCGGAGCAACGGGTCTGCCGCTCGGTGTAGACGTTGGCATCGCGGTCGAAAATGCGACCGTGATGCTCGATCCGGGCGATGTCCTGCTTTTCTACACGGACGGCGTGACTGAAGCGATGTCTCCGAGCGGTGAACTGTTCGGTGACGAGCGATTGCTCGCGCTCCTCGCGGCGTGCGCCGATCGTGAACCGAATCAGATTCGCGAGACGATTCTCGCAAACGTGCGCGCGTTCGCGCCCGTGCAGCGCGATGACATCACGCTGCTCATCATGAAAGCAGAGGCGTGACCGTATGCCCACACGCGACATGATCTTCCGCTTTCCCGCGTCGTTGCAGTACCTGACGGCGGTACGGCACGCGGTACATGCCTTCTGTGTTGATGTGCTCGAATCGGAGGAGTTCGAGGAGCAAGTCTATCAGCTGCAACTCGCGGTTTCTGAACTGGCAACGAACATCATCCGGCATGCCTACCGCGATCGCGAGATGGGGGCGGTCGAAATGCGCGGTCAGGGCGGCGATAAGCGCGTGATACTGGATTTTTTCGATACCGGCAAGATATACGAACCGAGGACGCCCCGCCTGCCTGATCTCGAACATCTGGCGGAAGGTGGCTACGGCTCGTTTATTATTCAACAAAGCGTTGATCGGGTGGCATATGATCGGGCCGGTGAGCGTAATCATTGGCGGCTGGAAAAGCAATTTGTCGGAAAGCGAGGCGAGTAGATGGATGTTACCGTAGCGGTCGAAGAGGGCATCGCGATCATCACCATGGAGGGGCATCTCGATGCACTCTCCGCGCCGCATGCGAAGGAAGCGTTCCGCGAGTACGGCACGGGACAATATCACGCGGTGGTTGATCTGGGAAAAGTCTCGTTCATTGATTCATCCGGCCTCGCCTCGCTCATCTCGGGGCTGAAGACCTTCCGCTCGCAGGGGAAGCAGTTTCGCCTCGCGGCGGTGCAGCCGAACGTGCGTCAGGTTCTCACGCTGACGATGCTCGACCGCGCCTTCGACATTACACCGGATGTCCCGACTGCGGTGAGTTCAATCGGCGCGTAACGGGTTTTGAATGAGGTGCCGCGTGGCAAAGGTGCTCGTTGTTGACGACAATCCGGTCAATCTGCGTGTCTGTCGGCTCATATTGGAGCGGTATGGCCACATCGTTGAGACCGAAACTAGCCCGGTCGCCGTCCTGGCGCGCATGGCGACAGAGACGCCTGATCTGCCCGACGTACTGATTACCGACCTGATGATGCCGGTTCTCGACGGTATTGAACTGACGCGGCAAATCCGCGCGCTACCAACGGGGCGCGACCTGCCAATTATCATGCTGACGGCACGCGGTGAAGAGTCGGATCAGGTTCGTGCGATGGAAGCCGGCGCAACCAATTTTCTCACGAAACCCGTCAGTTCGGGCGTACTGACTGCGGCGGTGAGTGACGCGCTGTCGTTACCATCATGATGTCGGCGCGAGAGATTCCCGGTGGGAGCAGGCTGGAAAGCCTGCTCCCACCAACCCAAACCCACTGACTTTCTATCGTTTCTGCCCCATTTGCCGGAGCGCGGTGAGCACCCGCTCCTCGACGCTCATGCCAGCAGCCGCGCGATCGCTGATGTCCGCATCGCGGAGCGCGGTGTAGGCTTCGGTCGCCGAATAGCCGAGCGCCTGCAGCGCGGCAATCACCTCGGTGCTGTCGTCCCGCTGTTGTGCAGTTGGGCCACTGCTGACCGGGAGTGCGCCACCGATCAGCGCATCCAACTTCCCGCGCAATTCGAGGACGAGCCGCGCGGCGGTCTTCTTGCCGATGCCGGGAATGCGCGCGAGGGCGTCAATATCACCGGCGGCGATCGTTTGCAGCACGACATCCGGCTCGCCCGCGCCGCAGACGTTGAGTGCGACTTTCGGCCCGACCCCCGTGACGCCGAGCAGCAGGCGAAAGAGGCCGAGTTCCGTCTCCGTCGTGAAGCCGTACAATGCGATCTGATCTTCGCGCAGATAGAGGTGCGTCACCAGTCGGACAGGCGTGCCATCACGCGGCAATGCGCCG
>JALYUS010000491.1 GCA_030853625.1 Chloroflexota bacterium | reverse complement strand
ACCCCCTTACCCACCCCTCCCTCCTTCCTCGTCTTCTTTCCTCCCTGGCGCGGGGTGGAGCAGCGGCAGCTCGTTGGGCTCATAACCCAAAGGTCGTGGGTTCGAATCCCACCCCCGCTACCAATCTCTTATGCATAGATTATGAAAACGCTACCGATTCGGTAGCGTTTTTTGTGCTTAGAAGAGACCGAGTTGTTTGATCGGGCGTGCGTTGCGGACGCTAGCGAGATCGCTCGTCGCGGTCAATAAGGGGAAGTGGTAGTCGTGATCTAGGGCGTCTTCAAAGAGGTCGGTGAACCGATCAGACATATCGCGAAGACGGCGTAGGAGGTAGTTCGTGTCCGCGTCAGCGGCGTAGGTTTCGAGGCGACCAAGCGTTCCATCCGTGCGTTGATAGACTTCCAAACGCTCGCCGACCGCGATACCGCGCGCCGCCTCGGCGAATCGCCGGTTACTGTCGCTCGAAAAGGTCTTCTCCGTCACGGTTTCCCAGCGACATATTTCGCGCGCGTCGTACTCCTTGCGCTGGATGCGGCCCGCGAACGATAAATAGAGTTCGCGCACGGCTTCTTTTGACCCCTCGACGAAGAGCGTGACCGCTTCTTGCAGGAATTCGCGCAGGAGTGGTTCTTCCCGACGACTGCGCAGACTGCTCCCCTTGAGAATGGTCCGACCATCGCGCTCTACGAGGGCATAGTTCTTCATTTTCAGCGAGACCATGCCCGCATAGGAGCCATCGTAGGCGAGTTCGATGCCCGTCGGTAATGCCGTGGCGATCTGTTCCAGAAAGACTTCCTCGGCCGCTTCATCAGCGGGAACCGAGGTGGGCGGAACAAAGTAGACGCCATCAGTATCCACTTCAATCGGCGTCGCGCCGTGCGCTTCGAGTTCACGCACGACCGCCTTGATAATCTCCTGCCCACGCAGTGTTACCTCTTCAGCTGCGCCGTAGTCGTTGAAGAAGGCGCGCGAGTAACCGAGATTGCCGTAGAACGAGTTAATCAGCACCTTGAAACTACCCTGGATACCCTGCCAGTAGCCGCGCTCGCGGCCCGTCGCGCGGCGGGCCTCGGCCTTGGCGTGGAGCCGTCGCTCCGTCAACGTCCGCAGTAGGGGGAGCGTCACACCGAGTGGATCGCGCCGCGAGCCAATGTGCCAGGTCAACATGATGCTTGGATACATACTCGCAACATCGCACTTGACGACTGGTTTGAACACGCCCGCGCGCAGCACATCGGCATATCCTCCCGGATACTCACGCGAGGGTTCCGGCTTCGGGACGGACTGACGCTCGCCGAGATAGATGCGTACCATCAGATCGTTGATCTTCTCGCCGGGGCCACCCGTCGCGATGTCTTGCAGAGCGTCCGGCACGATCTGTGACTGATAAAATTCCGTCGGCACGCAGAGGTCGCTGAGGATTGCCACATCGCGCACGTCATCCAGCGCGTAGCGGACGACGCGCGTGCGGTCTTCTTCCCAGACGCGCGCGATCTCCGCACCGGGGATGAACTCGCGGTCGTCACGCGTATAGCCGAGCGCTTCGACGACATTCTTGAGGCCATAACTGGAAAACATGCCCGCCACGTCGTACCGCTGAATCTGCTGATAGGTATCAACGATATGCCGCCCGTAGATGAAGTGTTGCTGATAGGGAATCGAGCGCGCGCCCACTTTGAACTGCGTCCGCGCGCTGTTGCCGGGGCGAAGCGGTGAGCCGTCACGTCCCCATGGGAGTGTCAGACCGTTGGCAGCCGCCCGCGCGAGGAAGTACGGCAGATCGTAGTTGAAGATGTTGTGGCCCTCGATCACGTCGGGGTCAACAGCACGGATGAAGGCCGTCAAATCCTCGAAAATCGTCGCCTCATCCTCGGCCGCCGCGCCAAATAATCGCTCGTCGCCCGCGCTCGTGCGGACGCTGACGAGGAAGATGCGGGCATGAGGGACGAGTGGATCAAGCGAGGTTGCCTCGATGTCGAGTTGCATGCGGAGGAGGTCCTCGTAGACCATCCCCTTGAAGAGTGTGCGGCCCGAACTCGTCAAATACTGCTGGATCGGTGCGTTGAACAGGAGCGGTTCGTCGCCCGCATCGCGCACGCGGCCCCGCACATCCTGAAAAACGTTCCAGTTCCGGCATTCCACGAACCAGCAATACTCCCCGTCGCCCGCAAGACGTGTCGTACGAACATCGCCGGTGAGGTCCGACCACGCGGGTTCATGGGTCATCAGGAGCCAGGGGCGAAACGAGACGCGTTCCTCGACGACGCGACCGTCAACGCGCCGGTAGACGCGCATGCGGTCAGGCCCGCCGCGTTCGACCGCGACGATACGCCCGGTCGGGTCCGCACCGTAGAGGTAGCGGTTCAGCGCATCCGCCGTGACGGTGGACGGCTCGGTTATGATCGGTGCATGCATATCGGTCATCAATATCCTCATCTCGCCACGCTAAGAATACCACGGCGCGGACGCCGTATACTGATCCCGACGACCGACGAACCGGCGCGAAAGGAACAGACAATGCAGCGACCGATTGTTGGCATCCTCGGCGGCATGGGGCCTGCCGCGACCGCTGATCTCTACATGAAAATCATCGCTGCGACGCCGGCGACACGCGATCAGGATCACCTCCATGTCATCATCTGGGCCGATCCGACCGTGCCCGACCGCTCAGATGCGCTGCTACATGGCGGCACGGATCCGACTCCCTGGTTACTGCGCGGCGCGTCACAGTTGGTCGCGATGTGCGCGGCATTGATCGCCGTGCCGTGCAACACGGCGCATGCATTCTTTCCGGCCATCGAACGAACGATCACCGTCCCCATTCTTCACATGATGGACGAGACCGCGACGGCGGTCGAAATTGCTCATCCCTCCATTGAGCGCGTCGGTCTGCTTGCGACGACCGGCACGATTGCGAGCGGACTGTATCAGGAGTGGTTCGCCAAACATCACATCGAAGTCGTCGTACCGAATGACGACCTTCAGGAGCGTGTTGTGATGGGTGCAATCCATCGCGTGAAGGCGGGAAAGACCGGGCAGGATACCACCAATATGCTTGCGGAGGCTGCCGTCTCCCTCGTGGAACAGGGCGCGGAAGCATTGATCGCCGGATGTACGGAGCTTCCGCTCGTCTTTCGTGATGGCGACGCGTCCGTGCCGGTGATTGACCCGACGCGCGTGCTTGCGGAGGCAATTGTCCGGCGTGCGGCAATTATGACACGATCATCGTGAAAATCATTATGCGGGAACCGCCGCGTCGCGTGCGTATGCAGGTGTCAGGAATCGCCCGTTGCCCGCGT
>JALYUS010000489.1 GCA_030853625.1 Chloroflexota bacterium | reverse complement strand
GGGACGCTCGATGCGCGTGGTGTCGAGGATCGGAAAAAGGGCCGGTCCAAGTACGGCACCAAGGCACCTAAGGCCGGCGCGGCAGTTGCCGCGAAGCGTCGGTAATTGCAGACGCGGGTGAGCCATTGGCTCCCCGGCTGTGCAATGACCGAAAACCGACCCGCTAGGGTGTGAGCACGTCAAGGAGCGGAAGGGGCAGAATCCGGCCCCCCGCTCTTTCGTGTGACTGGCAGATTGTTGTTGGAATGTTGAGGAGAGCGAAGCGCAATGCCGAGGCGAACAAAGGTTGTCAAGCGTGAAACCCTGCCCGATCCCCGCTATGGGAGCGTCGTCGTTCAGCAGTTCATCAATAAATTGATGATGAACGGCAAGAAGGGCCTCGCCGAAAGCATCGTTTACGAGGCGTTCGACAAGATTCACGAGCGCACCGGGCGCGACGCATTGGAGGTCTTCGAGACGGCGATGCGCAATGCGACGCCGGTGATCGAAGTGAAGCCGCGGCGGGTCGGTGGCGCGACGTTGCAGGTGCCCGTCCCGATCGAGGGGCCGCGCCGCCTCTCGCTTGCGATCCGCTGGCTGCTCGGCGCGTCCCGCAGTCGCAACGGCCGCACGATGGCGGACCGGCTCTCGGCGGAAGTGATGGACGCTTTCAACAACACCGGGGCGACGATCAAGAAGAAGGAAGACACGCATCGCATGGCAGAAGCGAACAAGGCGTTCGCCCATTACCGCTGGTAGCGTGGGGAAATTGGCAGTCGGTAGAAACCACTTTCGACTGCTGACCGCCGACTGGCGACTCGGGCATATTGAGACGACGGACATACCGGGGGCTGATGGAAGGCCCCGGCCGAATAGGGAAAAGAAGACATGAGCGTAGCGACACAGGTAGCACCACTTTCGAAACGGATGCAGGCGCTCGAGAACACGCGCAATATCGGCATCATCGCGCACATTGACGCAGGTAAGACGACGACGACCGAGCGCGTCCTCTATTACACCGGGCGTATCCATCGCACCGGTGAAGTCCATGATGGCGCGGCGACGATGGACTGGATGGAGCAGGAGCGCGAGCGCGGCATCACGATCACCTCCGCAGCGACGACTGCGTTCTGGTCCAAAAGCGCGCGCAACGGCGATGCGAAGCAGCCCGACGCGGTGCGCATCAACATCATTGATACTCCCGGTCATGTCGACTTCACGGTCGAGGTGGAGCGCTCGCTCCGCGTGCTCGATGGTGGCGTCGTCGTCTTTGATGCCGTCGCCGGTGTCGAACCGCAAAGTGAGACGGTCTGGCGGCAGGCGGACAAGTACTCCGTGCCGCGCATCTGTTTCGTCAACAAAATGGATCGGACCGGCGCGAACTACGAGCGCACGATCGAGATGATTATTGATCGTCTCCGCGCCCGGCCGGTAGCGATTCAGTTGCCGATTGGCAGCGAGGACAAGTTTCGTGGCGTGATTGATGTCTTCGAGCAGCACGCCATCATGTATTACGACGACAAGGGAACCGATATCCGTATCGAGCCGATCCCCGTAGAACTCCAGGCGAGCGCTGCACAGGCACGCCTCGATCTTGTCGAGGCTATCGCGGAGACGGATGAGGACTTAACGCTTCGCTATCTCGAAGAAGGTGAGTTCTCCACCGACGAATTGCGCGCCGCTCTGCGGAAGGCGACGATCGCGAATCAACTCGTCCCAGTGCTCTGCGGTACCGCGCTGAAGAACAAGGGCGTCCAGTCCATGCTCGACGCGGTGGTGGATTACCTGCCCTCGCCGCTCGATGTGCCGCCGGTGGCCGGAACCAACCCGAAAACTGACGCGGAGGAGACGCGTGGCCTCGGTGAGGACGAACCGTTCAGCGGCCTCGTCTTCAAGATTGCCAATGACCCACACGTCGGCAACCTCGCCTTCGTGCGCGTCTACAGCGGCAAATTGGAGAAGGGTACTTATGCCCTCAACTCCTCCAAGGATCGCCGCGAGCGCGTTGGCCGCTTGATGCGGATGCATGCCAATCACCGCGAAGATATTGAAGAGGTATTGGCGGGGGACATCGCGGCAATCATTGGCCTGAAGGACTCCTTCACAGGCGACACGCTCTGCGATCCGGCGAATCCCATCGTGCTCGAATCCATCACGTTCCCGGAGCCGGTCATCCAGGTCGCCATTGAGCCGAAGACGAAGATGGATCAGGATAAGATGGGCATGGCCCTCGCCCGGTTGGCGCAGGAAGATCCGACGTTCCGCGTGCGCACGGAAGAGGAGACGGGTCAGACGTTGATCGCCGGTATGGGTGAGCTGCATCTCGAAGTGATCGTGGATCGCATGCTCCGCGAGCACAAGGTGGAGGCGAACGTCGGGCGCCCGCAGGTGGCGTATCGCGAGAGCATCACGAAAACCGTCAGGCAGGAAGGCCGTTTCGTCCGCCAGTCCGGCGGCAAGGGCCAGTTCGGTGATGTCTGGATCGAAGTCTCGCCCGCTGAGCGCGGCGCGGGATTCACCTTCGAGGACAAGGTCGTCGGCGGCTCCATCCCGCGCGAGTACATTCCGGCGGTTGAGGCGGGCGTGAAGGAAGCGATGGAGGGCGGCGCGTTCGCGGGCTATCCCATCGTGGACATCAAAGTCTCGCTCTATGACGGCTCCTATCACGAAGTGGACTCCAGCGAAATGGCCTTCAAGATCGCCGGTTCGATGGCGCTCAAGGAGGCCGTCCGCAAGGCGGGGCCGGTCGTGCTCGAACCGATCATGAAGATCGAGGTAACGACGCCGGATAACTTCATGGGCGACGTAATCGGCGATCTGTCGAGTCGTCGCGGTCAACTGGCCTCCATGACGGAGCGTTCGGGCGCGCAGATCATCAATGCGTTCGTACCGCTGGCGAATATGTTCGGGTACGCGACCGATCTGCGGTCAATGACGCAGGGGCGCGCGTCGAACTCGATGGAGTTCGACCATTATGAGCCGCTGCCGCCCAGCCTCGCCGATGAATTGGCGCAAAAGGCGACAACGCGACGATAAACGAGTTGATTGGGCCGAGCCTCGCTGCTTCGGCCCATTGTAGTGAGTGACAAGAGAGGTACCGAACGATGGGCAAAGCAAAGTTTGAGCGGACGAAGCCGCATGTCAATGTGGGGACGATCGGGCATGTGGATCATGGCAAGACGACGCTGACCGCCGCGATCACCAAGACGCTCGCCCTCAAGGGGCAGGCCAGTTTCAAGGCGTTCGATCAGATTGACAATGCCCCCGAGGAGCGGGCGCGCGGCATCACGATCGCCATCGCCCACGTCGAGTACGAGACCGACAAGCGGCATTACGCCC
>JALYUS010000474.1 GCA_030853625.1 Chloroflexota bacterium | reverse complement strand
CCAGATGTTGACATCCACCCCGTTCGGCATGCCCGCGTCTTTCAGGAGGGATTTGGCCATATCGGGGTTATACGGGTACGGCTTCAGTGTCGGATCGAAGCCGACGTGCCACGGCGCGAGGACGGTCGCCACGCGCGTGCCGTTCCCGAGGAGGACGCCCTGGATGATCGAATCCCAGTCCACCGCATAGTTGATCGCCTGCCGTATTTTCTGCATGTCTGTCGGCGGTTTGCGGATTTCTATGATGTAGAACGGGATCCGGTTACTCGCGACGGCGCGCGCCGTTTGTCGCCCGCCGCTGTTGATACCGGCCACTTCCTCCGGTGGCATATCCTTGGCGACATGGACATCGCCGGAACGGAGCGCGGCGACGCGGGTCGCCAGTTCGGAGATCGTCTTCATCCGCACGTTCTTGATGATCGGTTTCGTGCCCCAGTATCCATCGAAGGCTTCAACGACGAGGTCTTGATTGGGAGACCATGACTTGAACTTGTACGGCCCGGTGCCATTTCCCTCTTTCATCACACCGCCAACGCCGTTCGCCTCGGTCCATATCGGCGCGACCTGCACCATTGAGAATCCCGTCATTTTCAGGAGGAGAGCCGGGTCCGGCTTTGCCGTGTGGATGTTGACGGTGTACTTGTCCACCACGTCCACGCGGTCAATCGTCGAATAGGTCGAACGGGCGTCCGCGTTGTTCTTGGGATCGAGCGGGCGCATGACGCTGTACTTCACCGAGTCCGCATTGAACGGTTCGCCGTCGTGGAACACGACGTTTTGCCGCAGGGTGAACTGGAGCGTATTGTCGTCCAGTCGTTTCCATGCGGTAGCGAGGGCGGGCGAGAGCGTCTTACCGTCTCGCTCGATCTTGACGAGCGGCTCATACATGTGCCGGAGTCTGCTCTCTGCGATCGTGCCGACGTGGGTCTGCGGGTCGGTGCCATGCGTTGTCAGTTGCTCCGTACCCCAGACGAGGATGACTTCGCTCGGCTTATTGCCTTGTGGCTTGCCCTGCGCCGGGTTCTTGATGCCCGTTACGGTGGTCGGGACCGCGCCCGAAGTCGCGATCGGCACGGAGGTCGGCGCTGCTGCCTGGGGGGTCGCGCCTCCCGTCGTCGGGGCGGACGTTGGCGCGGCCCCGATCGTCGCGGCGCTGGCGGGCTTGGTTGCCGCGCTCGTCGTCACGGTCGGGGCGGTGCTGGAGCCGCCGCAGGCCGCTAATACGGCGCTGGCCGCCGCAGCTGCCGACCCGATCAGGAACCGTCGCCGGTTGAGAATGTGCAAACGCTCGCGCTCGGTCATGTCATCCCTCCCATAGGATTTTGCCACTCCCCAATGGACTGTCCCGTTTGTCGTGATGTATGTGAATCACGGAGATACAGCACACTTAGAGAAATGCTGAGCAGGGATGACGGGATGTGTGCCTGGTGATCTCGTTGATTCCTTTTTCTGCCTTCCTTTCTCTTCTCCGCGTCTGCGGCCTCTGTGGCTAAAAGGCCCTCTCAGTAGGCGAGGGTATGCAGCGCGCCCGCCAGCACCTGAATACCGGCGACTGCGTCCTCGATCGTCGTGAATTCTTCCGGCGTGTGGCTGCGGCCGTCCTTGCTGCGGACGAAGAGCATCGCCACTCTGCTGCGTGTCGCCATGATCTGGCTATCATGCCCCGCGCCGCTCTGCATCGTCATCGTCGGAATGCCCTGCTCCTGCGCGGATATTTCGAGTAACTGCACGGTACTGGGGTCGCAGATGCAGGGTGGTGTATCGCTGCGTATCTGCCATGTGACTGCAACGTTCCGCCGCGCCGCAACGTCGCGGAAGAGCGACTCGTGCCGCTCATACAGTTCCGCGCGTTTCACCGGATCGGGATGACGCGCGTCCACGCTAAAGGTGACGCGTTCCGGCACAATGGCGGGAAAATTCGGCTCGGCGGCAATTCGGCCCACAGTCGTCACCGCCGGACGGCCCATCGCCAGCGCATTCTCGCGCACGCCGAGAATGATGTCGGCGGCGGCGGTCATCGGATCGCGCCGCAGGTCCATCGGGAATGCGCCCGCGTGGTCAGCGCGCCCGTGAACTGCGACGGTGTAGCCGCGTAGCCCGGTGATGGCATTGACGACCGCGACGGGCAACCCCGCCTCTTCCAGCAGTGGCCCTTGTTCGATGTGCAGTTCGATGAAGGTTCCAATATCGTTGCGTGCCGCGTCGGAGATGCGGTGAGGATCGAGACCAACCGCGTGCATTACGTCCGCCATCGTCTCATCGGCGTAACTGCGCATCGTCTCCGCTTCGTCCGGCTCGATGCGACCGACGACGGCGCGGGATGCCCAGAAGTTCGCACGCGGGAAGCGGCTCGATTCCTCCTGGCAGAAGGAGACGACTTCCAATGGCCGTTCCGGCGGGCCGTAATGCTCCGTAAGCGCCGCGATGGCGACATACGCCGCGATCACGCCGAGCGCGCCATCGTAGCGGCCACCGGGGAGTTGCGTGTCTATATGAGAGCCGGAGACGATTGCCGCGCCGCCCGCCGTTCCGTCCA
>JALYUS010000472.1 GCA_030853625.1 Chloroflexota bacterium | reverse complement strand
AGCAACGGGCGCGCTTGATAGCGCGGTTGTGTCGCCGCTGCTCTCGCTGCCGCACGCCGCGAGGAATGCTAGCCCCGCCGATCCGACGATGCCATGCAACATCAGGCGCCGCGCGATCTGCCGCTGTTTCGTCTCCTGGTGCATCGTTCGCCGCCACTCACACATTGTCGAGATATAGTCTCAACATCCCTTATCGAGACTATATATCACACAGGAGACCGCGTCAACAGTTCTTTACAAGGGTGGTAAGATGATCTTGTCAATGGAGCCGAGTGCGTATCGCTTGTCGCTCGAAGGGCAAATCAATGGACAATTCTGAAACACCCGCCCCCGATAGAATATCCGTGAAGAAGCGACTCGTCCTCGCTATCTTTTCTGCCGCCTATTGGCTCGCGACGGTCTCCATCGCCAATCTGTATCTTTGGCAAAAAGAAGTGCGCAATCGGTTCGTGCATTACACGACGAAGACGGTCGAGTCGCTGGGCGGCATCCATCCCGTAATTGTGGCGAGCCTCCCGTCGCCGACGAAGCGGACACGACGAATCGAGTTCGCGCTCCGCACTGCCGAGGATTGGCGCGACCTGCGCGGTTTTATCGCGTCCGACGTCCGCGCAATCGCGCGGGATGCGGGAACACTCGATCAGGCCCAAGCGGCGATTCAGGCGATTGAGCGTGAAGCCATGCCAACCTCCGCCGATGTCCGTGATTCCGCGCGGGATAGCCGCCTCTCCGCCCACGCGTGACCAAGTCTTTACGCCCGATTCCGCGTCAACGGGGTCGGGACTTGGCGGCGCGGGAATCTACGCCACCATCGTCGGCTTTGTTCCTGATCCCGTCATACGCTCGATTCTCCTCGGTGCAACACCGGGGGGACGGCTGGACCGTCCGCCTTATCTGCATGCGCATGACCCATCGCATGGTCGTGCGCGATGCATTGAAAGACTATGAGAGCGTGCTCGAAGCCATCGAGATCGGGAAGCGGCGCGGAACATCGCAGGCTGTGCTCGACGAGATGCAAAAGACCGCAGAGACGGCCCTGCTGCGCTATACGACGCTAGTCGGCACCATAAACGCTGCGGATGCCGCGATCGAGAAGATCAGCAAAGGTGAGGATCCCAAAAGTCACCCAGTGACGGGCCTGGCTTCCCTAAAATCCTCTGTCTGCATCACGATGGACCCCGTTGCATACGACGTAGCGACGAAATGCGATAGGATAGGCGAGACGCGACAGATGAGATGCGCAGGAGGGGTGAATCATGGCGCGAAAACGCGAGCGCGAGGGGCGTGATGGGGGTGTGGCCGCAGGCGAATTGGGGAGTACGCTGGCGCACTTGCAGGAGCGGATCGCACGGCTCGAAGGGCAGGTTTTCGGAGAGCGTGCCGTTGGTATGGACGGCGCGGTGGGTCCGGACGGCAATGCGATCTTCGCCGTACCGCTCGATGGGAGCGTGCGCGTCCTCGCCGCGCTGGCGAGCATGCCGCGCCTCGCCCTCTATCGCGCCGTGCTGGAACACCCCGCGACGAGCGGCGAACTGATGAAGGCAGCAGGACTCAACACGACGGGGCAGTTGTATCACCATCTACGCGAGTTGATCGGCGCGGGGTTGATTGCCCAGGAGGGGCGGGATCGCTACGCCCTCGTGCCGGAACGGCTCCCCGCCGCCCGCTCCATCCTCGGCGCCGCGCTCGGCGTCGCGCAGGCAGCCAATCTGACGGCGGACACGCCCGCGTGACGGTCGCTGCTGTCGACTTGACGGATGTCACTGTCACCTTTCCCGCCGCGCGCCGGGATGTACCGCCCGTGACCGCCGTGCAAGGTCTCTCGCTGATGGTGCCGCCGGGCTTGTTCGTGACGGTGATTGGCCCATCGGGATGCGGCAAGAGCACGCTCTTTGGCCTCCTCGCGGGCCTGATTACCCCCATCGCTGGCAGTGTCACCGTGCATGGGGAATCGGTGATTGGCATGCCAGGTCGGGTCGGGTACATGCCGCAACGCGATCTTTTGCTGCCGTGGCGGACGGTGCTGCAAAACGTCACGCTCGGCCCGGAACTGGCGCGGCGCGGCGTGCAGGCGGCGCGGATGCAGGCGCGGGAGCGACTGCCGCTCTTCGGCCTCGAAGGGTTCGCGGATGTTTACCCCAGCGCGCTCTCCGGTGGCATGCGGCAGCGCGCCGCGCTCTTGCGCACCGTGCTGATGGAGCGGGATGTCCTCCTGCTCGATGAGCCGTTCGGCGCACTCGACGCCCTGACGCGCGCCGCATTGCAGGAATGGCTGCTCGGCGTCTGGGCGGCGGAGGGACAGACCGTGCTGTTCATCACACACGACGTAGACGAGGCGGTCTTTCTCGCCGATCGCGTCGTCGTGATGACGTCCCGTCCCGGCCATGTCCGCACGGAGATCGCCGTGCCGCTTCCTCGCCCGCGCGCGCACGCCAGTCTCGTCGCCGATCCGGCCTTCAGCGCGCTGAAGGCCGAGGTGCTGGCGGCGCTGGGGACGGCCTAATCTCCGGCCCCTCCCTACCCCACGCGATGCGGCGCTAATGCCTCGTAGTTCGGGTCCGCGCCGATGCCGGGGACATCGGGCGGGCTGACCGTGCCATCGTCGTTCAGACGCAGCGTGTGATGATACGTCTTGCCCCACATCGGATCCACGCTATCGCGGTAGAACTCCAGGATCAGCCCGTTCGCGATGGCGGCGACGAGATGGACGTGAATGTCCTGCGAGCCGTGCGGCGCGATGTCGAGATCATTCGCCTGCGCCAGCGCGACAACCTTCATGAACTCCGTCACGCCACCGAGTACTTTGGCGTCCGCATTCAATATCGCCGCCGCGTTGTGCGCGATCAGGTCGCGGAAGCCGTAACGCGTGTACTCATTCTCGCCCGTGGCGATCGGGATGCTTGTCGCTTCCGCGAGTTTGCGATGCCCCTCGT
>JALYUS010000454.1 GCA_030853625.1 Chloroflexota bacterium | reverse complement strand
TTGTCACGACGAGCGGCAGGCGCTGCATCGCGCGGTAGTTGATGATCTGGAAGAGTTTTTCGCGCGCCCACGGCGTCGTGTTCTCCGTGCCGAGGTCGTCCAGCACAAGCACGCCGACCTCGCGGATCGCCGTGAAGCGGTCGTCGAAAGAAATGCCGCTCTTCGGGTCATACGCGGCGCGCAATTGATCGAGCAAATCCGGCACGACGCCGAAGTGAACCGTCATCTGCTGGCGAACGGCCTCATTGGCGATGGCGGCGGCGAGATGCGTCTTGCCCGTCCCATAGGTGCCGAAGAGCACGATCCAGACCGGCTCATACGTCTCGCTGTACTGCTTCGCCTGGATAAACGCTTCGCGCGTGCCCGGCACATCCTTGTCAAAGGACGCGAATGTGCAGTCCACGAAGTGATCGAGGTTGGAGAGCGAGCGCTGATCGCTGTAGCGCGTCGCCGCCCGCTCGCGCTCCTGGCATTCGCACGGCACGGTGCGCCCGAATTGCGGATGGCCGACCTCCACATCGAGACGCAGAAAGCCTGCCCCATTGCAGATCGGGCATCGGTTCGCGTCGCTTACGCCGCCATCGCCGCGATCCCGCCGGTTAACGGGTATCTCCACGTCAGCACCTGCGGGGCCTGCCTCCGCCGCTCGCCCCTCGACATATGCCGCCAATCGCGAACTGCGGATCACGTCTTTAATGCTCTGCATCTAGCGTCCTCCGGGTCCCAAAGCGTTAGTTCCGCCCGATCCCACCTCATAATCTCGGTACACCTCGAGGTCGGCGAACTTGGTGAGGGCTTGGAAGAAGCGCAGGTTGACGGTGCCCATTGGGCCGTTGCGGTGCTTGGCGATGTGAATCTCCGCGATGCCCTTCTTCTCTGTCTCCGGGTCGTACAATTCCTCGCGGTAGATGAACATGACGATGTCCGCATCCTGCTCGATCGAGCCGGATTCGCGCAGGTCGGAGAGGACCGGCACCTTCTCGGCGCGGGATTCGACGGCGCGGGACAACTGCGAGAGTGCGATGAGCGGCACGTTCAATTCGCGCGCCAGTTCTTTCAGGGAGCGGGTGATCTCCGCCACTTCCTGCACGCGGTTGTCCGAACGGCCACCGCGCATCAGTTGCAGGTAGTCCACGATAATCATGTCCACGCCGGATTCCGCCTGCAAGCGACGCGCCTTCGAGCGGAGTTCGACGACACTGATCGCGGGCGTGTCGTCAATAAAGATCGGCGCGCTGGCGAGGGTGCCTAAGGACCGCGAGATGGCGGGCCACTCATCGTCGTCCACATACCCCAGTCGGAGCCGCTGCGAGTCCACGCCCGTATCCATCGCGAGTAGGCGCTGGACAAGTTGCTCGCCGCCCATTTCCAGCGAGAAGATGCCGATGTGCTTGCCATAGCGGAGCGCGGCATTGAAGGCCATCGAGAGGGAGAGCGAGCTTTTGCCAACGCCGGGGCGGGCCGCGATGATGATGAGGTCAGACTGCTGCAAGCCACCCGTCATCTTGTCGAGATCCGCGAAGCCGGTCGGCACGCCGACGAGTTCGCCCCGGTGTGATTGGACGAAGTCAATCCGCTCGAAGAAGGCATCGAGGAAGTGCGAGATCGGCTTGAAGTCTCGTTCCAGCCGGTCCTGCGAGACATCGAAGATCAGTTTCTCGCTCTTATCGAGGGCGTCAACCAGTTCGAGATCATCGTTGTAGCCGATCGTGACGATCGTCGAACCGGCGTCAATCAAGCGGCGGCGCGTCGCTTCGCGCTTGACGATCTCCGCGTAGTACTCGACGTGCGCGGCGGTCGGCACGATGCTGAGGAGCGTCGTGAGATAGGAAAGCCCCCCGACATCATCGAGACGGCCCCGGCGCTGGAGTTCGTCGGGCAGGGTCGTCAGGTCGGCAGGCTCGCGTTTGTCGTAGAGGTCCACGATGGCGGCGTAGATTTCCCGGTGCGCCCCCCGGTAGAAGTCTTCCGGGTTCAGACTGGGGCGCACGCGGACAATCGCCTCGCGGTCAATCAGGAGGGAACCGAGGACGGATTGCTCCGCCTCGCTGTTATTCGGTGGTAATCGGTCCAGTACCCGCTCTTGTAGCGCCACGTCGCCCCCAGTACTGAGTACTGAGTACTGAGTACTGAGTGCGGGAGCGGGCCCGTGATTCACTCAGATCAATACTCACACTGCCACGTACCGAGGGCGAAGTATCGTGTACCGAGTCATTTCTACTCAGTACTCAGTACTCAGTACTCAGTACTTTCTACGCCTCCGGCGGTTCCGGCTGATCGGGCTGCGCATCCGCCGCCGGAGCTGCCCCTTCCGCCGTTTCGCCACCCTCACCGGTCACGACGACTGTCACCGACGGGACGAGGCGACCGACGAGCCGGACGGAGACCTTGTGCTCGCCGATGCTGCGGATCGGCTCATCGAGCGCGACTTTGCGCCGGTCAACCTCTTCGCCCACCGCGCGGGTGAGGGCGTCCGCGATCTCCTGCGCGGTGATCGAGCCGAAGAGCCGCCCATTCTCGCCGACCCGTGCCGTGAAGGTGAGTGTCGTCGCGGCGATCTTGTCACCGAGTGAGCGCAGTTCTTCTTCCTGCTTGCGGATGCGCCGCTCGACCGCCGCTTGCCGCTCTTGCACCTGCTTAATCGTGCCGGTCGTGGCGATCTCCGCCAGCCGCTTTGGCAGCAGATAATTGCGGGCGAACCCTTCTTTGACCGTCTGTACTGTTCCCGCCGCGCCCAGATGCTCGACATCCTGGGTAAGAATCACTTTCGTCGCCATTGCGCGTCACTCCTCCGTACCATAGCAAAGTAGCGGCACTCCCGCCGCCACAGCGACGGACAGTATACGTGCCGATAAGCAATCCGCGCAAGGGACTGTGTACGGACAGTACATCCGTGCGGGAGCAATGTCAAGGGGTAGTACGTACTTTGTCAGGGTTTATGTGGTGGTGCTCACGCCCGCCTGTGCGGCATGATCAGCGCATCGCCGGAGGGATTTTCGTAGGAAGCCTTGCCTCCCTCATACGGCGGGTGGGGGCAAAAAGGCCGGGCATCGCGCCCGGCCTTTTCTTTGCGATCCTGCGTACGAAGGGTGAATCAGTGCCCGCAGCGCTTCGGCTGGCCGTCCTCTTCTTTGGTACGGAAGGAGTGGCCGCAGCCGCAGGAGGAGGCCGCGTTCGGGTTCTTGATCGTGAAGCCGCCGCCCATCAGGTTCGAGGAGAAGCCGACTTCCACGCCACTGAGGTACTTCTGGCTGAACGCGTCCACGATCAAGCGGACACCGTCCTTCTCGAAGACCGCGTCGTCCGCCCGGGTATTGGGATCGAGCGCCATACCATACGAGAAACCGGAGCAGCCACCCTGCGTCACGAACAGGCGGAGGGCAAGGTCGTCGCGGCCCTGTTTCTCGACCAGCGTGCGGACTTGTGCGGCGGCTTCGTCGGTGAGGACAATCGCGGTCTGCTCTTCGGTGATCACACTCATGTTAAAACTCCTGTTTCTTTCAATCCTCACCCGTTCACAGCATGATTGGGTGCGAAGGTGCTATTCGGAATAGTAGCCCTCAGCCCGGTATTTGTCAACGATATACTTGATTAACCGGTTCGGAGTTCGAGGTTCGGAGATCGAAGTGAGTCGTTTCCCGAACCTCGAACTCCGAACCCGTCACTCCTCCAGCGTCGAGAGGTCGCCAGTTGGCTGGCCGAGTTCCTGTGCCTTGATGTAGCGGCGCATGATCTTACCGCTGCGGGTCTTCGGCAGGCTCGGCACGAACGCCAATTCGTCCGGCTGCGCGATCGGGCCGACGGTCTCACGGACGTGCTTAATCAGTTCCTGCATCAGGGCGTCCGAGCCGCTGTAACCGGTCTTGAGGATGACGAATGCCTTGATACTCTCACCCTTCACGTCGTCCGGCTTGCCGATCACGGCGGCCTCGGCGACGGCGGGATGGGAGACGAGCGCGCTCTCAATCTCGGACGAGCCGAGGCGATGGCCCGCCTTCTTGATGACATCGTCCACGCGGCCCTGAATCCAGAAGTAGCCGTCCGCGTCGCGGAAGGCGGAATCCCCCGCGAAGTAGACGCCCTCGATCGTGCGCCAATAGGTCTCGTACCGCTCGGCATCGCGGTAGATCGTGCGCATCATGCTCGGCCACGGCTGCCGGATAATCAGGTAGCCGCCCTCTCCTTCGGGCACGGGATTGCCCTGCTTATCCACGACATCCGCCTCGATGCCGAGGAAGGGCTTGGTCGCGCTACCGGG
>JALYUS010000450.1 GCA_030853625.1 Chloroflexota bacterium | reverse complement strand
CGACGGCGAGGCGGGTTTGCACCAGGGTTTCGCCGAGGCCGGTCATCACCTGGGCCGGCGTATCGGTCAGTCGGTCGAGGACGCGCATCAGCCCCGGATTGACGTGGTCGCTCCGCAGCGTGCGGTGGGGTGCGCCGTGCCCGCAGAGTCGGAAGAGGTGATCCCGTTCATCCAGCGTCAGGTGGAGGCCGCGGGCGATGGCGGCCAGCATCTGCTCGGAGGGTTGCGGGCCGCGCTGCTGTTCGAGGCGGCTGTAATAGTCAACGGACATCCCGCACAGGGCCGCCACTTCTTCGCGCCGTAGCCCGTCGGTGCGCCGCCGTACTCCGGTCGGGAGGCCGACGTCTTTCGGCTGCAACGCCGCGCGCCGCCTGCGGAGGAAGTCGGCCAGTTGCGCCCGATCCATCATGTCGGCATCCTCGCTCGCTCATTGCGTTCCGCCGGTGCGGGGAATGTCACCCGCGCCAGCCGCTCGGATAGCTCCCAGATGCGTCGCGACTCCTCCTCGTCGCGCGCCGCCCGATAGATACCCTGCTCGGTGGCGCCGCCCGTGAAGTGTGCCAGGCCGTCCGGGCCGTAGAATGCGCCGCCTTTCGCCTCCGGGCTGGTCGCGGCGAACAGGGCGGGCAGGATGCCCGTCTCGACCTGTTGGATCAGGAACGGGAAGCGCGCCAGCGTGGGGAACCAGCGGGAGATCGGTGAAGCGCCGGTGCGTCCCATATTCGGGCCGGCACTCTGCAGGTTGGTCACGGTCAGGCCCGGGTGCGCGGCGTTGCTCGTGATGCCCCAGCCGTTGGCGCGGCTGCGCCGATCCAGTTCGAGGGCGAACATCATGATCGCGAGCTTCGACTGATTATAGGCCCGCACGGGCGAGTACCGCCGCTCGCTCTGCAAGTCATCGAACGCGAGACGACCGGCCCGCGCCCCGACGCTGGCCATCGTCGTCACCCGCGCGCCCCCCGCGCGAAGCAGCGGGAGCACATGGGCGACAAGGGCGAAGTGGCCAAGATAGTTGACGGCGAATTGCAACTCGAAACCGTCCTCAGAGACAAAGCGCGTGGGCGGCATCATGACGCCCGCGTCGTTGATCCAGAGGTCGATCGGTCGCCCTTCATCGTTCAGGGCACGGCCCAGCGCCGCGACGGAATCGAGCGACGCCAGATCGAGCGGGCGGGTAGAGATCATCGCCCCCGGTGCCGCCGTGCGAATGCGCCCTGCGGCGGCGGCCCCTTTCTCGGCATTGCGGACCGGCATGATTACCTCGGCTCCGGCGCGGGCGAGCCGCGCTGCGAGGCCGAAGCCGAGTCCGTCGCTCGCCCCGGTGACGACGGCGAGTTTCCCGGTCAGGTCGGGGACGTGAACGTCGGGCTTTGTGCGCGCCATGAGATTCTCTCTTCTGATTGTGCGGGCGGATGAGTCCCGCACATTGGTTAGTTTGTGCCGATTTCGGCCAGTCGTGGGACCAGCTTCTCGCCGAGTTCGCTGACCAGGGCGACCGGATCGGCTGTCCTCGGCACGATCTCAACGAGGTCAACGCCGAGATTGGCGTACTCCTCCATGCTGGCGAGGAAGGCGTCTGGGTCGCCGATCGGGTCGCCGCCGCCGAGGATCGTCTTCTGGATCGTCTCCGGGTCACGGCCCACGGCCTCGCAGTGGCGGGCGAGCACCTCGAGTTTGTGTGCCACCTCGGCGGGTCCCGTTGCGAAGAGGTTGCAGGCATCGGCGTATTTGGCGACCAGCATCAGCGTCTTGCGTTCGCCGCCGCCGCCGATGAGGATCCGGGGTCGAGGCTGCTGAATCGGGCGGGGCACGCAGATCGTCTCGGCGAGCTGGTAGTGCGTGCCCTGATAGGGACCGTCGTTGTCGCTCCACATCTGCCCGCAGATCTGCAGCGTCTCCTCCAGTCGTTCGAACCGCTCGCCGAGCGGCGGGAACGGCACGCCGAGGGCCTTGTGCTCGCGCTCGTACCAGGCCGCCCCGATGCCCAGCATGGCGCGCCCGCCGGACAACACGTCGAGCGTCGTGACGATCTTGGCGAGCAGGCCCGGGTGACGGTAGGTGACGCCCGTGACCAGCAGGCCCAGGGTCATGCGACGTGTCTGGCCGGCCAGGAAGCCGAGGGACGTGTAGCCTTCAAGCATCGGGTCCTGCGCGGTGGCGAACTGCTCCATCTGGAACCAGTGATCCATCAGCGTGAACGACGTACAGCCGCCCTCTTCAGCGGCTTTGGCGGTCGCGGCGAGGGTCACGCCTATGGCCTCGGGGCCACCCGGAAGGGTGAAGTTCGCGTAGTGGATACCGAGCTGCATCAGATGCCTCCTCATTGATTGTCGACACGCCCGCGTTGGATAGCTCGCAGTAGTTGGTGTACACCGCTGAGCCGTTGCGCGGTGCTGATGACATTATGGCACCCGATTGAAGCGAGATTCAGGGTCCGTGTATCCATGGATTGGGAATCCAAGTCTCGGGAGGAGGGTGAGGAAGTTTCGCCGCTCGGCAAACTCATGGCAGGGGCAGAGAACATCAATAACCTCCATCGTGGAGGTTGCAAAGCGAAGGGTTTGCACATTTACCCTCAACCGGAAAAGTTACCCTTGCAAAATCAAGGCTAAACTATTTCGCGTCGTCTATGCAAACGCACACTCCCTTCCCGATTCCCGATTCTTTTCATTACGCGGGTCTTGTGCTAGTTGAAACGGTCCTTCGGTCGGTATAGGGTTTGGGTGTCGAATCCGCCCATACCGACCGGAGGACACCGTGATGATAGCGAACTTTGCGGACTTCTGCTTATTCGTGTATGTCGTGGTCGATGACCTGTGGGCGGGATTGCCCGCGTGGGTCAAGCCGCGCGGGCCGCAATCCGCGTGCAGCAACAGCGAATTGCTGACGATGATCCTCGTGGAGGAATGCATGGGCTGGGACGAGGAGACCGAGGCGATCAGCCAGTGGCACGAGCATCGTGACCTCTTCCCGCAGCTGCCGCATCGCACGCGCTTCAATCGGCGGCGACGGCGCCTGAGTGACGCGCTCACCCTGCTGCGGCAGCGTCTGCTCGCGCTACTCGACTACGCGCAGAATCGGCAGTGTGTGATTGATGCGCTGCCCGTGCCGGTGCTCGGCTTCCACCTCGTGCCGGGGGCGGCAGGGGCGGCGCACTGGCGCGAACACGGCGCGGACGACGGCAGGATCAGCAGCAAGAAGCAGACGATCTTTGGGTATAAGCTGCATCTGCTGCTCACGCTGGGTGGGGTGATCCGCGACTTCGTGCTCGCCCCGGCGAGTACCCACGATGTCGCCATCGCGCCCGAACTGCTGGCGAGCCACACGGACTTGGCGGTGCTTGGGGACAAGGGGTACATCAGCGCGCCCTTGGCGGCGGCGTTGCGCGAGGAGCGGGGGATCACGCTGACGACACCGCTACGCCGCAATCAGAAACCGCAGCGCGACCCGGCGGTGGCGCGACTGCTCAACGGCGTGCGCCAGATCATCGAGACGGTGAACGACCAACTGACGGATCAGTTCAAGGTCGGGAAGAACCACGCACACAGTTTCGCGGGCTTACGCGCACGGCTGGAAAGCAAGTTGACGGCGCACACGTTGTGCATCTACATCAACCGGGTGTTAGGGAAGGCGGAC
>JALYUS010000447.1 GCA_030853625.1 Chloroflexota bacterium | reverse complement strand
AGGACGGCATTTGCATGAGCGTGAGGGCGATCATGAATGCACCGCCGCTCACCACACTGCCGACCAGGGCCCCTGCGAACACTTGGAAGAAGGTATGATCCCGCAGCTCGATGCGTGCCCAGCCGATCAGGGGGAGGAGCGGAACGAGGGCGAGCATCCCGAAGCCGAACAGCAGGGTGAAAACGGTCAGCACCCCCGACGCGACCCCAACGTGGAGGGAGATCTTCCAGCGCAGCGTGATCGCTCCGATGACGACGAGCGTCGCCATTCCCGCGCCGATCAGCGCGATCAGTTCGTGGGGCGCTCCCAGCGTTGCCAGCAATGCGATCAGGACCAGCCATGCGCTGAGGAAGACGAGGATGATCGGCAGCCGCTGCTCGCGTCGCCGCACATGGATGTCCGTCACCCGCCCGCGCCGTACCTGCCCGATGAGAAACGCGAAGGGGAGGATGACCACGAACAGTGCGCTCATGCCCAGCCATTTCATGGCGTCGCCGAGCGTCGGGGAGAAGCGCCAAGCAACCACGACAAGGGCGACGATGCCGACCGGTGCCGGGGCGAAGATCTCGGTGAGCATGCGCGAGACCGCGCTTCTCCGGGACCGTTGTGGGGTCGTGGTCGGGTACCCCTTCGTACCGCCGCCGTGATCCGTCATCTCGTTACCGCCCGCATCGTCCATCATTACGCCGATCGTGGGGGCGACCCGTCGGTATGCGGCCGCGACCGCCCGCAGATGCTGCACGTCGCCGTCGGGATCGGCGGTATCCGGAAGGAGCGGCTCGGTCAGCGGGCGCCGGGCGCGCTCCTTGCGCCGCCGGGCCCGGATCGCCGCCGCCAGCGTGACGGCCTCGACGTACTGCCCCATCACCTCGTGCGCCACGCCAATCCGGAGGCAGTAACGCCGTGCCCAGCGCACCATCGCCCGATCGAGATACGGCTGGAGCGTCATCACGCCGTCGCGGATCTCCGTCGCCCGGCGGTGCAGGCGGAAATCGAGGTCGCCGACCACCGCCACACGTCCCCGTCCCGCGTGCGACGGGTCGAGGGCGATGCCCGGGAGCACCGCGAAGAGGTCGTGCCAGAGGGGGGAGAGTGCGCCGTAGGTGCGGTAGCGCTCCCCCCAGTCCCACACGGAGAAGAAGCCGTCGCTGAGGATCAGCGCGAAACAGCCGGCGAGCAGCCCATACGCGAGGGCGGGAGAATAGGCGCTTGGTGCGGCCGCCCCCGTCGCGCGCAGGAGGATGTACGCGCACTCTTGGGCGCAATACGCCGCGCCGAGCGCCCACCCCACCGTCTGCAGCCGGACCTGACGGCGGAGCGCAGGGCGCGTCACCGACCCGACCGCCGCGCTGAATCGCTGCCAGAGCACGAAGAACCGGCAACAGGTCAGCCCGATGTAGCCGAGGAAGACGCACCGGTAGGCCGCGACTGCGGGCGCTGTGTCGTAGCGTTCGGGGAAGCCCCCCGGCGCCGATATGGGGAGATCGGCGCGGAAGAAGAGCCCGATCATCAGGGCGAGTGTCAGCGCCATCAGCCACCAGCTGTCCCAGATCCCCCGGTCGCGTGGTGTGGCCCCCGACAACTCCGTCGCCACCGGTGCGAACGCGCATGCCGCGACAACCCCACTGCTATTGGCGAGCAGGCGGGCGAGGTTGGGAACGCCGGTCACCCGGTCGATTACGGCGTAGAGGGGCGGGTCGAGCACCGTGAAGCAGAGGGCCATGCAGAGGAGGGCGAGGCTGTTCGCGCGCTGTGCATCGTTCTGAGGACGCCTGCGGAACCGGAGCAGCTTATAAAGGAGGTTGCCCCAGAGGATCGTCGCGATGGCGGTGCTGACGAGCACGCTACTCATAGGCGGTGCCCTCCAGGCTATCGAGCAGGCGCAGGATGCGGGTGGTGTGCGGATCGGCATCCACGGCAAGCCCCGCCTGCGCGCGCTGCACACGGTGTCCGATCAGGGTCGCGAGCGTCTCCGCCTCGTGTTCCTCGTCCCGCGTGTAGTGGTCCGCGCGGAGCACGCGCAACTCCGCAAGCGTCAGGTCGCCGACCTCCGCAGGGTCGGCCCCTCGATGCCCCAGGAGGATGTGTCCGAGCTCGTGCAGGATGATGTGTTGCTGGTGGAGCGGTGATGTCCGTTCCTCGTAGTAGAGGAGATCCGCCGTGTCGGTCTCGAGCCAGAGACCGGGCAGCCCGCCCATCAGCGGGAGGGCGTACCGCGCGATCGGGCGCTCGCGGCGCGCGGCGATCCCCGCGATGAAGGTGTCGAGGTCGAAGGGGGTAGGCAGCGACAACTCGCGGAGTCGCGCCTCGCAGCGGCGGCGGATCGCTTTCTCATCCATTGCCAAGGTCCCTTAGGCGCATCCCTCAGGGGGAGCGACGTGCCTACGCATCGCCGTCGGCGGTCGCCGATGCATTCCTGCTATCCGTATGTGCTGCGCCTTTCCGATCCCGCACGCCTTCGAGGTGGCGTACGTGCTCGAGGATCTGGGCGACGGCGTTCAGTGTGTCCGGGGAAAGATCGACCGCGCGCAGCATGATCCGTTGCAGGCCAGCGTCGCCGTGCATGGGCAGTGCGGCGAGTTGGGCGTACATGCGGGC
>JALYUS010000446.1 GCA_030853625.1 Chloroflexota bacterium | reverse complement strand
GCCTCGCTGAGTGGCAGTGGCGACGTTTCCTCACGCAGCGCCGCGACGACGCGACGCGCGCCGGGCGAGAGCGCCGCCTCGACTTCCGCCAATGCACGCGGCGTGCGGACGCCGGTGTGGAGCGCATGCAGCAACCGCTCGCGATCACCGGGGCGGAGGCCGGTCGGCGTGTCGGCCACGCGCCAGCGACGCGCGGCGTCGAGCAGCACATCCGCGTCGAGCGATGCGAGCAATTGCGTGATCGTCGGGGCGGCGAAATCGCCGCGCTGCCGGTCGCGAACCGCGCGGGCGATCACCGTCGCCAGTTCACGCGGCAGAGAAAGTGCGCCCGTTGATTGCCGGTGGAGAATGGCGGCCTGGCGTAATGCCGCGAGCGACATGTTCAGGTCGAGCGGATCGAGCGGCAGACACGTCATCAACTCCTCGCGCGCCAACCCCTCCTCCGGGCCGAGGGCGAGCGTCGCGGCGATGTCGCGCGTCTGCGCAGGCAGCCGGTCCAACAGCTCTTCGAGCGTCCAGCGATCGGTCATCGCCTGATAGAGCAGTGCGACATTATCCGTATGCGTCCGTTTCGTCAGGGAGATTTCCCACGCCTCCGCCGCCGCGCGAATATCGGCGGGCGATGCGTCCATGAGAAGGGTGAGCAGGCTGCGTTTCATTGGGTGTACCGATCGAGAAGCGTTCGAGCGTCCGTTCACCGCTATTGTACACGGTGCGTCCATGCGGAGAGTGCGCAATTTCTCCACCGACAAACGCAACGCTGGCAAGGAAAAATCGGCGCGCCAATGGTTGCATAAATGGGCGGGATATGCTACACTGCATGGAGTAGAACAAGCGTTCCGCTGCGGGCTTCATGGCATGAGGTCCGGCGGCACAATCTCCCCGGAGAGAACAGGATAGTGCAATGGCGTTGGACAGCGCGCGGAATGGAAAATCGAGTGTCGTCCGCAACGGCGCAGGGAAGGAAGCAAAAGCAGCGATGGCGACGAGCGCCAACAGCGTCGAGCGCGGCGTGAGTGTGGATGACCGGCGCAAAGCGCTTGATGGGGCGGTCGCGCAGATCGAGCGCGCCTACGGCAAAGGTTCGATCATGCGGTTAGTGGACGTTTCTAACAAGATGACAGTGGAGGTAATCCCGACGGGTTCGATTGCGCTCGATCTGGCGCTCGGCGTCGGGGGTATCCCGCGCGGCCGGATCACCGAGATTTACGGGCCGGAATCGAGCGGCAAGACGACGCTCTGCTACCACATCATCGCTGAAGCGCAGAAGACGGGCGGCATCGCGGCCTTCGTGGACACCGAGCACGCGCTCGATCCTTCCTACGCGCGTAAGTGCGGCGTAGACCTCGAAAACCTCTTCATCTCACAGCCGGACACTGGCGAGCAGGCCCTGGAGATCACCGAAACGCTCGTCCGCTCCGGCGCGGTTGATGTCGTCGTGGTAGACTCGGTCGCCGCGCTCGTGCCGCGCGCCGAAATTGACGGCGACATGGGCGACGCGCACGTCGGTTTGCAGGCCCGACTGATGTCGCAGGCGCTGCGCAAGTTGACCAGCGCAATCAACCGCTCGCATACCTCGGTGATTTTCACGAACCAGTTGCGGATGAAGATCGGCGTGATGTTCGGCAACCCGGAGACGACCTCCGGTGGCCGCGCGCTCAAGTTCTATGCCTCCGTACGGCTGGAAATCCGCCGCGTGGACAGTATCAAGAACGGACAGGACATTACAGGCAGCCGCTCCCGCGTCAAGGTCGTCAAGAACAAAGTCGCGCCGCCCTTCAAGCAGGCGGAGTTCGACATCATGTACGCGGAAGGCATCTCCGCCGCCGCGAGCGTCCTCTATGTCGGCGTGGAACTTGGCGTCGTCCGCAAGAGTGGCGCGTGGTTCTACTACGGCGAGGAGCGCGTCGGCCAGGGCCGCGAGAACGCCAAGGAATTCCTCAAGGCGCACCCGGAGATGCAGGAAGAGATCTACCGCCGCATTCTCGGCCTCGCGGACAAGGCAGCCGACGACTTCAACATCGGCGTCACGACCGAACCGGCGTCTGGACCCGATGGCCTGCTGGACGAACTGGACGACGAGGTATAGCGGAGCGGCGGACGTTTGAACCGCCAAGACGTTAAGCGCGCCAAGAACGACGCAGCACAGAGGACACAAAGAGCACAGAGACGCGCTTTATTTTCTTTCCTCTGTGCCCTCTGTGCCCTCTGCGTTCTCTGTGATCTCTATGTTAAATCCCTCTTTCTGTCGGTTCAGAAACAGTACGAAGTGATCGGAACATGATGATCGACCGTGAACCAATGGCGCAGATAACAGGGGCGACGGTGGTATCGGTCTCCCCTGTAGACCGGAAGGGGCAGGAATTCGCCGTCGCCTTCGATGGTTCCGCGCCGCTGACGCTGACCGTCGCGGTCGTCGTGGAGTTCGGCATTGCGCCGGGCAAGGTCTTTCAGGCGGGCGATCTCGATGCACTTCGCCATGCCGATGTCCGACAGCGCGCGACGGAGGCGGCGGTACGCTACCTCGGCATGCGGCCACGCTCGACGCACGAAATCCGTGACTATCTCCACCGCAAGGGCTATTCGCCGGAGACGGTCGAAACGGCAGTCAGCAGGCTGACGGAGCGCGGCTACCTTGATGATCTCGCCTTCGCCCTCTGGTGGGCGGAAAACCGCGCCCAGTTCCAACCGCGCGGCCCGCACCTGATCCGCCAGGAGTTGCGCCGCAAAGGCGTGACGAGCGCGACGATTGACGAAACCCTCGCCGAGCAGGCCGAGACGGTGGACACAGACGCGCAAGCCCTCGCGCTGGCCCGCACCAAACT
>JALYUS010000442.1 GCA_030853625.1 Chloroflexota bacterium | reverse complement strand
TGGACGGCCACGATGCGACCATCCTCCAGGCTGACCTCGCCTTCCGGGCCGTCTACCTGCCCGGCGGGGGCGATCATACTATCGTCTTCCGCTTCCGCCCGATATGGTGGCCGGTTGGCTGGGGCATCGCGGGGCTGACCGCACTCGGCACGATTGGGCTGCTCGCGCTCGTGCCGCTGATGCGGCGGAGGCGGCGGTAATGCGCGGGCGGCATCACGCGATCTGTGGCGCGGCGGTCGCCGCCCCCGCCATTCTCTACCTGACGCACGGCAGTATCGGTGCGGTCGCGATCGGCGTGCCCATCGCTACCCTCGGCGCGATGCTGCCGGACATTGATACCCGGCAATTTCCATTACAAGGAGAAGTCTGGCGCGGCTGGCAGCGGCTGGCGAAGACGGCGCGCGCGCGGGGCGTGCTTGGCATGCCGTTCGCGCTGGCCGCGATCGTCGTTGGGGCGATCATGGCAGGCGCGCTCGGCGCGCTCTCGTGGCTCGTGCGGCGCGTCGTCTCGCATCGCGGCTTCACGCATACCATCTTCTGCACGGCGATCATCGGTCTCGCGGCGACATGGGCAAGTCTGCGGCTCGTCGGATCGCCGGTGCCGGGCGTCGCGCTCACCATCGGCTACGCCTCGCACCTCATCACCGATGCGATGACGTACCGGGGCGTGGATGCATTCGAGCCGCTGATCCCACTGACGATCCATCTTCTGCCGCCCGGCCTCCGCTTCGGCAATGGCGGTGTGCGCGAGGGCATCGCGGTCTTCACCATCGTCGTTGCCGCGATCCTCGGCATCGCTACCGCCTACGCCCGCTTCGGCCCGCGCCTGTGAAATTAATTGAACCGCAGAGACGCAGAGGACGCAGAGAAGAGAAAGAAAAGAACTTCTTGTTTCCCCTCTTCTCCCTCTCCGCGTCCTCTGCGTCTCTGCGGTTCAAACTCCCAAAGGGCGTTTGGTGGGGATGCCGGGGCGGCGGGGATAGTGGGACGGGGTTTCGTTGGTCTTTTCAATGCGGATGAGGAGGTGGCCTTCCAGAGCGGGGATTGGAATGGGTGTGACTGCGCTGATGATGCCGCCGAGTTCACTCGCGGCGCGCGCGCCTTCCGCGAGTTCGTCCGTGAGATCGCCGGCTTTGAGGGCGAGGACGAAGCCGTTCCGACGGACGAAGGGGAGGCAGTATTCCAGCAACACTGGGAGCCGCGCCACGGCCCGTGCCAGCACGATGTCCATCTGTCCGCGCAACATTGGGTGATGGGCCGCTTCTTCGGCTCGGAAGTTCAGTGCGGTGACGGTATCGAGGCCGAGATCGTCCGCGACGCGGCGCAGAAAGGCCACTTTCTTTCCGGTCGCCTCCAATAATGTCACGGCGATGCGCGGACGCACAATGGCGAGTGGCAGGCCGGGAAAGCCCGCGCCGCTACCGACATCGAGGACGCGCACAGTGGAGAGCATCGCCACATCGCCACCGATCAGCCGGACATACTCATCCACGGCAGGGACGACCGACAGCGAGTCCGCGAAATGCCGGATTTGTATATCGGTGGGATCGGTGATCGCCGTCAGGTTGATGTGCGCATTCTCGTTGATGAGCATCGTGCCGAGTTGCCGGAAACGATTCAGGTCTCGCGTTGTCAAACGTATGCCGAGTGCGCGCGCCGCCCCTTCGAGATTTGACATATCGCCGAAGGCATCGGTCGGATCGGCTGACATTGTGTCCTCCCGGTGGAAATCTAAAGGGCGGTTTCTCCGGTGGTAGCAGGCTTTCCAGCCTGCCGTTTACCCTGGCGAGGCAGGCTGGAAAGCCTGCTACCACCAGCATTTCCGCGACATTGCCTCAGTGATACATAGATATTGGGCCGGAGCAATCCTCCGGCCCGTCCATCTAACAGGTTGTCTCGTGCGGCGTCAATCAGCGGCGGACGCGCCCGGAAACCAGCGCTGCGACGGAGCAGAGTTTCCGCGCTTGCGCCGCGATGTTCTCGGCGGTCAGGCCACACTGCTCGCGGAGGTCATTGGGTTTGCCGTGATCCACGAACCGGTCGGGGATGCCGAGGACCGTGACCGGGCAGGTCAGGCCGTGCGCTGCAAGCAGTTCGAGCACCGCGCTGCCGAAGCCACCCGCCGCCACGCCCTCCTCAATCGTCACGAATCGCCCGACACGGCGCGCCAGACCGAGGATGCATTCCTCGTCCAGCGGCTTCGCGAATCGCGCGTTGACGACCGTCGCTTCGATACCATCCCGCGCCAACAGGTTGGCGGCTTCGACCGCCGTTGCGACATGGACACCGAGCGCGAGGATCGCGATATCGTCGCCCGCGCGCAGCGTTTCCGCCTTGCCGATCGGGAGGGGTGAAAGCGTATCGTCAAGCGGCACACCAAGTCCGGCGCCGCGCGGGAAGCGCACGGCGATCGGGCCATCGTAGGCCATTGCCGTTGCCATCATGTGGCGCAACTCGTTCTCATCCTTCGGCGCCATGACGACCATATTGGGGATGGCCCGGAGGTAGGCGATGTCGAAGATACCGTGGTGCGTCCGGCCGTCCTCACCGACAAGGCCGGCGTTGACGAGCACAAAGGTGACGGGCAGATTCTGGATCGCCACATCGTGGATCACCGAGTCGTAGGCGCGCTGGAGGAAGGTACTGTAAATCGCGCAGACCGGCTTCATGCCTGCCGCCGCGAGACCGGCCGCAAACGTTACCGCATGTTGCTCGGCGATGCCGACATCGAACATCCGGTCCGGGTAGACCTTCTGGAACTTGTCCATCCCGGTGCCGCCCGGCATCGCGGCGGTGATGCCGACGATCAGGGCGTTCCGTGCCGCTTGCTCGATCAATGTCTGCGCGAAGAAGTCGCGATAGGCGGGCGGCGCGGCTGGCGCACCTGCGGGCTTCGGCGCTTCGACTGCGTACGTCTTGATCGGGTCCGCCTCGCATGCCTCAAGACCCTTGCCCTTGGTCGTCAGGACATGAAAAAAGACGGGCGAGGGCATTGTCTTGGCGAGGCGGAAGGTATCAATCATCAGTTCGGTGTCGTGGCCGTCCACCGGACCAATGTAGGAGAAACCGAGCTCCTCCCAGATCATCGGCGCGAGCATCACTTCCTTGACGCCGTCCTTGAAGCGCTTGCCGAGCTCGAGCCACGTCTCGCCCGCCGGGAGCCGCTTCATGACGCGCGCGATCTGATCCTTCATCTGCTCGAAGGCGGGATGGGCGCGCATGCGATTCAGGTAGAGATGGAGCGCGCCGACGCTGCGCGCAATCGAGAGTTCGTTGTCGTTGAGGACGACAATCAGCGGTGCGTCCATATGCCCCGCGTTATTGAGGGCCTCCCACGCGAGGCCACCGGTCAGCGCGCCATCGCCGATGACGGCCACCGCGTGCCGGTTCGGCTCGCCCTTGAACTGGTTGGCGACCGCGAAGCCGAGTGCGGCGGAAATCGAAGTGCTGGTATGGCCCGCGCCGAACGCATCGTGCTCGCTCTCTTCGCGCTTCAGGAAGCCGGAGATACCGCCCGCCTGCTTGAGCGTGTGGAATTGATCGCGCCGCCCGGTGAGGATTTTGTGTGCGTATGCCTGATGCCCGACATCCCAGATGATCGGCTCGCGCGGCGAATCGAAGGCCGCAAGCAAGGCAATTGTCATCTCGACGACGCCGAGGTTCGGCGACAGGTGGCCCCCGTTCGCGTTGACGACCTCGACGAGGAGCGCGCGAACATCCGCAGCGAGTTCGACCCGCTCGGCAGGCGTCAACGCCCGGATATCCTCCGGCCCATTGACCCGCGATAGGACTGACATCTCCGACCCCTTCTCTGGACCGGCGCGCCAGCATCGGCGAACCAGTCTTTCGCAACCATCACCGCATCATACGCACGAGCGATACCAGCGTCAAACGCGATCTCTCGGTCCTCGGTCGTGTCGTAATCGGTGAGCGCCCATCCGATAGTGATACGTCCGGCGCACGGCATCGGATGACAAGGACGAGCAAGAAGCGCGGATGCCCCCATTTTGGGGACAAAAAAAGTGAGGGGCCGACGTTTCCGTCCGCCCCTCGTCTCTGGATGTCACCGGGTACTAGCGAACGCTCTTCCCGGTGACACCCATAAGACTACTCGAACTATCCATGGGCATCACCTCCT
>JALYUS010000431.1 GCA_030853625.1 Chloroflexota bacterium | reverse complement strand
AAGAGACCCATCTTGCCACCGCGCGTGAACGGGGCGATCAGGTCAATCACCTTGATGCCGGACTCAAAGACCTCCACCGAAGTCAGTTGCTCCTCGAAGGAGGGGGCGGGGCGGTGGATGGAGAAGTGCTGCTCCGTGTTGACCGGGCCCTTGTTGTCAATCGGGTTGCCCGTCACATCGAAGATGCGGCCGAGCGTTTCCGGGCCGACGGGAATCGTGATCGGTGAGCCGGTGTCCCAGGCATCCTGACCGCGCCGCAAGCCATCGGTTGTGGACATCGCGACGGCGCGCACCGTGTCGTTGCCGAGGTGCTGCTGTGTTTCCAGCGTCAGCGTCGAGCCATCCGGCATGATCGTCTGGACGGCATTGTAGATTTCCGGTAGTTGATCGGGCGGGAACTCGACATCCACGACGACGCCACGAATCTGCGTGACATGTCCAGTTGCCTTACGTTGCCCAGGTGTCCACGTTTCCATAACGGCGGTAGCCATCGGTACTCTCCTTACTTAAGACTTAAGAACCAGTTTTGAAACCGAATTACCCCAAAGAACGCAAAGACGCAAAGAGCGCAAAGGAAACCAAGAAGTAATGGCCTCTCCTTTTCTTCTCCCTCTTTGCGTTCTTTGCGTCTTTGCGGTCCAATCGGTTTCCTCTTAGCCTGCGACCTCGCCGAGCGCGTTCGCGCCGGCGCTGATTTCCGCAACTTCGTTGGTGATGCGCGTCTGCCGCGCCTTGTTGAGCGCCAGACGTAACTCGCTGACGACGGTCTTCGCGTTGTCCGTCGCGTTGCGCATCGCGACCATCTGTGCGCTGTAGTAACTGGCGATAGATTCGAGGATCGCCTGATAGACCGAGATTTCCACGAAGCGCGGCAGGATTTGTTCGAGGACGGCCCCCGCGCTCGGCTCGAACAGATACTCGCCGTACTTGCCCTTTTGCCGCTGCTGCTCTTCCGGCGGCTCGATCGGCAGAATCTTCACCAGTTCCGGTCGCTGCGTCAGCGTGTTGACGTAGCGCGTGTAGGCAATATAGACCGCGTCCACGCGCTCGTTGATGTAATCGTCCATCGCAATCCGCGCGATCGGGGTAACCTCCGCGAGTGTCGGTCGGTCGCCGATGGCGATAAACTCGGCGGCGATCTCGCGCTGGTAGCGGCGCATGAAATCGCGCCCCTTGCGCCCGACCGTAATTAATTGCGCCTCAACATGCTGCGATTCCATCTCATCAACGAGGAAGCGCGTTGTGCGCCGGATAATGTTCGAGTTGAGGCTCCCCGCGAGGCCGCGCTCCCCCGTGACGAGGATCACCTCGACGCGGCGCACCGGGCGCTGGCGCAGGAGCGGATACTCCTGCGCGTCGGCCCCGCTTGCCATCGCGGCGACATCGGCGAGCATCGCGCGCAACCGCTCGCTGTACGGGCGGCTCGCGCCGACCCGCTGCTGCGCGCGCCGCATCTTCGACGCGGCGACCATCTCCATCGCGCGGGTGATCTGAGAAACATTGCGGACGGAGCGGATGCGCGTCCGAATGTCGCGTTCGCTTGGCATCGCGTGTCCCCTTTAACTCGCCGCGACGGCGCGGCCGGTGGCCGGTTGCGCGAAGGTCGAGCCGCGCTTGAACTCGTCAATCGCCGACCGCAGCACTTCCTCGGATTCTTTCGGTAGGTCCTTGGAATCGGCAATCGCCTTGAGGATCTCCGGGTGCTGCGTCGCCATGAATTCGAGCAGTTGCCGCTCGAACTCACGCACCTGCGGCACCGGCACATCGTCCATCAAACCGTTCGTGCCGGCGAAGATCGAGACGACCTGGTTTTCCAGCGAGACCGGCGCGTACTGCGGCTGCTTCAGCAGTTCCGTGAGCCGTTGGCCGCGGTCAATTTGCGCCCGCGTCGAGCGGTCGAGGTCGGAGGAGAACTGCGCGAATGCCGCCAGCTCGCGGAACTGTGCCAGTTCCGACTTCATCCGCCCGGCAACCCGCTTCATTGCCCGCGTCTGCGCCGACGAACCGACGCGAGAGACGGAGAGACCGACATTGAGGGCGGGGCGGACACCGGCGTTGAAGAGGTCGGTTTCGAGGAAGATCTGGCCGTCCGTGATCGAGATAACATTGGTCGGGATATAGGCGGAGATGTCGTTCGCCTGCGTCTCGATGATCGGCAGCGCGGTCAGCGACCCGCCACCGTAGTCTGCGTTGAGCCGCGCGGCGCGCTCCAGCAGGCGGGAATGCAGGTAGAAGACATCGCCGGGATACGCCTCGCGGCCCGGCGGGCGGCGCAGCAGGAGCGAGACCTGACGGTATGCCCACGCATGCTTGGAGAGATCGTCGTAGATAATCAATGCATCGCGACCGGACTCCATCACTTCTTCGCCGATGGCGCAGCCCGCATACGGGGCGATATACCAGAGCGGGGCCGGATCGGAGGCGCTGGCCGCGACGACGGTCGTGTACTCCATCGCGCCGTGCCGTTCGAGGATCGCGACGACCTGGGCAATCTGGGATTGCTTCTGACCAATGGCGACATAGATGCACTGAAGGTTTTTGCCCTTCTGATTAATGATCGTATCAAGGCAAACGGCCGTCTTGCCCGTTTGGCGGTCGCCGATAATCAGTTCGCGCTGACCGCGACCAATCGGGATGATCGCGTCAATCGCCTTGACACCTGTCTGGACAGGAACGCTCACCGACTGGCGCGTAATGACGCCGGGCGCGATGCGTTCAATGGGGCGGAACTTGTCTGTCTTGATCGGGCCTTTATCGTCAATCGGCTGACCGATCGCGTTCACAACACGCCCGAACAGCGCGTCGCCGACCGGCACCTGCGCGATCCGCCCCGTCGTGCGGACGGTCGTCCCTTCCTCGATCACGGTGTAATCACCGAAGATGATGACACCGACATTGTCTTCTTCGAGGTTGAGCGCCATGCCCACAATCGTCTCGCCGGAGGAGGGCAGGAACTCGACAAGTTCGCTCGCCTGCACCTCGGAGAGGCCATAGACGCGGGCTATACCATCGCCAACGTCAATGACCGTGCCGACATTCGTTACGGTCGCTTCCTGATCGAAGCCCTCGATTTCCTGTCTGATGATGTCGCGGATTTCCGCAGAACGTACGGCCATGAGAAACCTCCCCTGCTATTAGCCCGCGTCGAGGCGGTTCTTGAGTTGGCGGAGCTGTGAGGTCACAGTGCCATCTATCAACTGATCGCCCACACGGGCGAGGATGCCGCCGATAATTTCGGGGTCAACATGCGTGCGCAATTTGATCGTCTTGCCGGTGAAGCGCGCCAGCGAGGCCGCAACGCGCGCTTCCTCGTCCGCCGCGAGCGGAATCGCCGTCGTCACGTCCGCGTAGGCGATGCCCTGCTCGGCGAGGTACATCTCGTCGAATGCTTCCTGCACCTGCGGCGCCAGCGGCAGCCGGTGATTGCGCAGGAGCAGCCGGACGAAGTTGTAGGCGGTGGGCGTGAGCGACGAAGAAAACAGCCGCTCAATGAGCCGCTGTTGCTCCGCCGGTGACGTTTCCGGGTTTGCGAGCACCCGCATCAATGACGGATCCGCATCGAGCGTTTCGCGCACAATCCGCAGGTCCACATCCCACACCGTCAGGGTATTCTGCTCTTTTCCAATGTCAAAGACCGCTTGCGCGTAACGCCGTGCGGCCGCGTTTGCTGGCAAAGGCTCACTCCGTTCGCGTCAGCAATGAGTGTCCGAGCAATGAGCAATGAGTAGATGCACCGATTTCCTGATTGCTCATTGCTCGGACACTCATTGCTCAATCCGCCGCCCGACCTTGCTGGCCGTCAACCGCCTCGCGCAGCGTCTCTTCAATTAATTGCCGGTGCTGCTCGGGATCAAGCGAGCGGCGCACGACCCGGCTGGCGGCGAGGATCGCGAGATCCGCGACTTCGTGCCGCAGTTCGTCGCGGGCGCGTGACTGCTCCGTTGCCATTTGCGCTTCGAACTGCGCGCGCACCTTTTCCGCTTCTTCGCGGGCAGCGGCACGAGATTGCGCGATCGTCTGCTCGCTCTGCTCGCGGGCGCGGGCGACGATCTCCTGCGCCTGCACGCGAGCCGTCTGCAATTCCTCAAGGCTGCGTTGCTCGGCCTGCGCGACATCCTGCCGCGCCCGTTCCGCCGCTTCCAAACTTTCGCGCACTTTCGTCGCACGCTCGTCGAGCAGTCGCAGGAGCGGCTTGTATGCCACGCGCGACAGCCCCCAGACGAGCAGGCCGAAGGCGATGATTTGGAAGAGAAGATCAAACGGTCGGATACCTAATCCACTCATATCTGGTACTCGCTTCCGCGCGTATGCTGCCGCGTATCGTCAGAAGCCGGATGGTGGCGCGCCATCGCGCGACGACCATCCGGCGAAGTCCCTAAACGAAGATCAGGATGAGCGAAATGACCAACGCGTAGATGGCGACCGCTTCAGCGAGGCCGATGCCGATGATAAAGGTCGTACGGATGTCCGCAACCGCTTCAGGATTGCGCGCAACGCCCTGCACCGCTCCCGAAGCAGCGATACCAATACCGATACCCGGACCGATTGCCCCCAGTCCCATCGAAACGCCCGCAGCAAGCCGCCGTGCTGACTCCACATCGAATGCCATCTGTCTACCCCTCCTTGTGTCACACCCGGCGATGGCTCCGTTGCCATCTGCCTGTATCCCAATGTATTGGCTCCGGCGGCGTCCATCACCGCCGGTCTGTCCCCGCTGAGTTCGCCGTTAGCCGAGGTGATTGGCCTCAGCGACGAGCCTGCCATCCTGTCGCTCGTCTTCCTCTTCGTCACCATGACCATCATGACCGGCGACGGCGAGTTGAATGTAGACAATCGTCAGAATGAAGAAGATCAGCGCCTGAATGAGGCCGAAGAAGAGTTCGAGACCGAGGAACACGGTCGGAATGACGAGAAAGGTGAGCGCGTACATCATCGTGACCAGCACTTCACCGCCGAAGATGTTGCCGAACAACCGGAATGAGAGTGAGACGATGCGCGAAATCTCGCCGACGATGTGAATCGGCCCAAGCCAGACCGGTGTGAACAACTCCTTGAAGTAGCCACCCGCACCATGCGCCTGGAGGCCCATGATCTGCACAAGGACGACGACGATCAGCGCCATGGCGAGCGTCATGTTGAGGTCCGCGTTCGGCGAGCGGAAAATCGGCACCTGCTCATTCTTTAGGTACATCGTACCGTCCGGATTGGTGACGAGGCGCGTCTTTTCCTCCGGTTTCAGGTTGCCGACTTCCGCAGCGGCAACGGGCACATTCTTCGTGATATAGATCGTGCCAACGCCGGGGAGCAGGCCGGAATAATTGGCCAGCAGGATGAAGATGAAGAGCGTCGCCGCGAGCGGGAAGATGCGCCGTGCGAGTTTGCGGCTCCCGGCGGTTGAGACGGTGAAATTGAATAAGCCTTCGACAGCGATCTCCGCCAACGCCTGACGCCGGCCCGGTACGAGCGCCAATTTTCGTGTCACAAGGGCGAAGAAGAGGACAATGCCGATCATCACCAGAAGCATCTGCAAATTCGAATTGGTGATCGAAAGGGGGCCGATCTTGAACAATTCCTCGGCAGGAAGGCTGACATGTGGAATGTTGATCGCAAAAACAGTGTCCATCCGTGCTCCTTTGCTCGGTTCACTCCCCGTACATCATCGGACAGGTCGTGTGGACGCTACGCTATACAGGCCCGTTCGGCCGTTTTGGCGGCGGTTGTCTACCCGCCGGCAACTTACGCACGAGATCATACAACTCGTAGCCCGCACCAATCAAACCTATCACCAGACCGATCAACAGAAACAGTGGGCTGTGACCCGTCTTTTTATCCAGAAACGCGCCACCGCCAATGAAGATAATCAGCGGCACCGCGACACCGAAACCGATCTGCGTCGCAATCGCGAGGAGACGAACTGTTTTCTGATCCATACGATGTACTTTCCGCCCTCACCCCGCAGCATGCAACCTGAAAGCGGCGAAAGTATAGCAGTCATTGGGGTGGGGCACAATACAGACGCCGCTCGCCGCGTGCGAGGCTATCGCTGTAGCAGCACACTCACCGTACTGTCGTCCCCATTGAGGACAGCGATGTCCAGTTTACTGTCCCCATTGAAGTCTCCTAAAGCGACGCCAGTCGCGTTGCGACCGACAGCGAAGGGGGAGCCGGAGGCATTGGTGAAGCTACCATTGCCGTTGCCCAGCAACACGCTCACCGTGTTCCCGGTCGAGTTGGCGACGGCCAGATCCGGATTGCCGTCTCCATTGAAGTCCCCCACCGCGATACCATCCGGGCTACTGACGGCGAAGGGGGAGCCGGGGGCGTTGGTGAAACCACCGCTGCCGTTCCCCAGCAGCACACTCACCACATTGTCATTCGGATGGGTGACCGCCAGATCCGGCTTACCGTCTCCGTTGAAGTCCCCCACCGCAATGCGATCGGGGAAGCGGACGACGGCGAAAGGGGAGCCGGGGGCGTTCGTGAAGCCGCCGCTACCGTTGCCGAGCAGCACGCTCACCGTGTTGCCGGTCGCGTTGGTGATGGCCAGGTCCGGTTTACTATCCCCGTTGAAGTCCCCCACCACGATGTACGTGGGCGTGCCGCCGACAGCGAAGGGGGAGCCGGGGACGTTGGTGAAACCACCGCTGCCGTTGCCGAGCAGTACGCTCACCGTGTTGTCATCCCCGTTGGTGACGGCAAGATCCAGTTTACCGTCCCCGTTGAAGTCCCCCAAAGCGACGCCAGTCGCGTTTCGACCGACAGTGAAGGGGGAGCCGGGGGCAGTGAAGAAGCCACGGCTACCGCTCCCCAGCAGCACGCTCACTGTGTTGTTTTCGTTGGCGAAGGCGAGATCCGGATTGCCGTCCCCATTGAAATCCCCCACCGCGATGCCATCGGGGCTGCCGCCGCTGCCGGCGATGGGAGAGCCGGGGGCATTGGTGAAGCCACCATTGCCAACGCCCAGCAGCACGCTCACATTGTTGCTGAATTCGTTGGTGACGGCCAGGTCGGGTTTGCCATCCCCATTGAAATCCCCCACCGCGATACTCGTCGGGAGAGCGCCGACAGCGAACGGGGAGCCGGGCGCGGGGCTGAAGGTCACCGTAGTCGGGAGAGGGGGCGAAACGGCGGCGACGGCGCGCGGAACGACCGCACCGAGGACGACGGGAGCGGCGTACGCACTCCCCTTGAGGACCGTCCTCATGGCTTCGCGGCGCGTTACCTCGTTCGTGAAGATAC
>JALYUS010000368.1 GCA_030853625.1 Chloroflexota bacterium | reverse complement strand
CCTTCATCCAATATCGGCTTCGGGAAATCCTAACTCCCGTCCCCTTCCCTCGCAGGGAAGGGGTGATTCAATCGCAGTGCCGTGGTGGACCACGAACGCCCTGATCTCTAGGCGGCTCGCTCCCCTTCCCTCGGAGGGAAGGGGGTTGGGGGTTTGGATTCCCCGGCAATGCCGAATCTTTCGTTTCCGCACCAATGCGGGTACACTTTACGCGCCGAGGGTTATCTCTTTCAAGCCGGGGCGGGTTATCGCGATCCGCGAGCGAAGGGGTGGCGGGACGTGCAGGAAAGCCGGGGGCAGAAAACGCGGGCGGCAGCGAACCAGCACGCGACGACCGCGACACGCGTGGCCCGCCGCATCGAGGTGGCGGGCGATGTCGCGGTGGATTGGATGGTGGCCGTCCCGACCAGTGCAGGCGGCACGGCGCTGGAAAAGGCGTATCAGTGGGAAGCGCGCAACGCGGTCCACATCATCGCGCAACCCGGCAGTGCGGCATTACTCTTGATACTCCTCGCCGCCTGCGCCGCAGTGCCAAAAAAAGCCGTCGAATCAGTGCAGGTCGTCGGGCCAGACATCCCGCCGGATGCATTGACGAATCCGAACCAGACCACCCTGACGCGCACGTATGCCGTGTGGCAGCTCTACCCGGTGCAGTCGGGCAGCAACGAGCCGGCGATGCGCATGCACGAATACCTCGGTCAGAAGCCGGGCATCGCCGCGCCACCACCCGCCCGCCACTCCACCGGCGATGCGCCAACCTGTCTCGTCATTGACGACACCGGCCTGCGCTTCCGTAATGAGCCTGCGGACTGGCCCGCTTGCCTGCACACGACCGAGAATGGTCCGGCGCATATCCTGCTCAAGATGTCCACTCCGCTGGCAACCGGCCTGTTGTGGGGGGAACTGATCGGCCAGCACGCCGACGCGCTGACGCTCTACTGCTCCGTCAACGATCTCCGCAAGGAGTTCGCGCCCATCGGTCAGCCGCTTTCGTGGGAACGAACGAGCAGCGACGTGATGAAGGCCGTTATGGGCCGGGCCGATCTCGCACGCGTGCCGCGAGTGATTGTCTCGCTCGGCCTGAGCGGCGCAGTCGTCATCGAGCATGGTGGCGCGCGGACGCTCGTCTTCGACCCAATGCATCAGGAGGGAGACTGGGAGCGATCGCGCCCCGGCATCACCTTCGGGCTTGGCACCTGCATGATGACCGCATTGGCCCGCGAATGCGCCCGCACACCGGATGCGCCCGATTGGTTAGGCGGCGTGCGGCGTGGCTTGGAAGCGGGCCGCGCCCTCCATACACACGGCTATCTGCTGGCAGGCGATCATCCGCAGAACGACGCGTCGTTCTCGTATCGCGCCGCAGTGGAAAGCCTCATACGTGACGCGGCGACGGAGACATTCCAAACCGCCTCTATCCCGCCGGAAGAGACGTGGGACATTTTCACGACCGCCTTCACCGAGGGCTACCGGGCGATCGCCGCCCGCATCGCGTTCGACGGGGATGTCGCCGCCTGCCGGGGCTTGCCCGTCGAGCGGATGGGCGCGTGGGCCTCCGTGGACCGGACGGAGATCGAGAGCATGCGCAGCGTGCGGAACATCATCGGCGAGTATCTCTCACAGACGCGCCGCACCCGGCCGCTCAGTCTGGCGGTCTTCGGGCCACCCGGCGCTGGCAAATCCTTCGCGATCAAGCAGATGGCGCGCGAGTGGACGACGGGCGGCACGAAGATGACCGTGCTCGAATTCAACCTCTCCCAGTTCGGCGCGCCGGACGCGCTGCCCGCCGCCCTCCAGCGCGTGCGGGATTGCGCGGTGGAGCAGACGCTGCCACTCGTCTTCTGGGACGAGTTCGACACCGCGCTCGATGGCAGGCCGCTTGGTTGGCTGGCGCACTTCCTCGCCCCAATGCAGGATGGCGCCTTCGTGGAGGACGGCATTCTTCGCCCAATCGGCCCGGCGATCTTCATCTTCGCCGGTGGCACGCACGCGACGATGGAGTCATTCAAAACGAAGGCGGTCGAACTGCCGGGCGCGAAGGCGACGGATTTCCTCAGCAGGTTACGCGGCTTCGTCAATGTTCTCGGCCCGAACCCGACAGACGCGCGGGATGAGACGTACATGCTGCGGCGGGCGCTGCTGCTCCGCGCCCTGCTGCACGGGCGGTCGAGCCAACTGATCGGCGGCGGACGGCTGAATATTGATCCCGGCGTGCTGCGCGCCTTTCTCGATGTCGGCGTCTATCTCCACGGTGCGCGCTCGATGGAATCCATTATCGAAATGAGCGCGCTGGCGGGTAAACTGCGCTACGAACGCTCTGCCCTCCCCGCCCAGCATCAACTGAGCCTCCATGTGGACGCCGACGAATTCCTCGCCCTCGTGCGGCAGGAGCAAGCGGGATAGAGGGGGAGAGCGCAGACCAAAGGTGGCGGGCGCCCGCAAGGCAGATTCAACCTGCATTCCTGACCAGTACCCAATCGCGTTTTTCGTGTATCAGCCGACGCGACCGAACAAGAAGGAGTATGCGTGGTCACACGGGACGTGAAGCAGCAGTATCAGACGACGGACTTGCTCCGCATTCGCGTCGAGACGCACGCGCGATACAGCGAGCGGCAGATTGATCTCGATGCGGCGTGCGTTCGGGCGCTCTGCCTGACCGGAAGTGAATCGCTGCTCGATGTCGGTTGCGGTCCCGGCGCGTTCCCCAACTATCTGCGCGTCCACGGTCATACCGGGCGACTCGCCGGGCTGGATCAGTCTGCCGCGATGATCGCGGAGGCACGCGAAGCGTCATCGGGCATGGCGATTGAATGGTTCAGAGGCGAGGCGAACGCACTTCCCTTCCCGGACGGCGCGTTCGCGATTATTTCCGCGCGGCACATGCTTTATCACGTCCCGGACATCCCTGCCGCGCTCCGCGAGTTCGCCCGCGTTGTCGGCCCCGGCGGCATTGTCTTCGCCGTCACGAACGGCCAGCGCGGCATGCCGCACATCGCCTCCCTACGCAACGACATGCTCGCCCATTTTGGCCTGCCGATTCCACCGCTTATGTCCGTGACCTTCGGCATCGAGAACGCGCCGGACATCCTGCGCGCGATCTATCCTGAAGTCACGGAGACGATCCTCTCGAACGCCTTTGTCTTCACCGCGCCGGAACCAATCGTCCACTATGTGATGACGATGATGGTCGTACAACAGACGGCGGAAACCCCCACGCTGCGTGCGGACATCCACGACTGGCTCATGGCGGAAGCGGCCCGCCGTCTCGCCGCGATGGGCGGCATCTGGCGCGATCCCAAAGATGTCGGACTGTATCGTTGCCGCGTGGAATAGCAAACGATCCCTCCCCGATCAACCAGTGGTCAGTGCATCCAACTGCTCGCGTAGCCCCGACGCTGTCCATGCTTCCCACCGCGCGACGAGATCGGTGTGGCGCTGTCGGCGCTCGCGCATCGTACGGGCGATAGCGGCGGCGATGGCGGTCTGCTCCGCGACCCAGCCGTCGTCCGTGACGAAGGCGCGGCATTGCTCCTTGAAGGGTTCGATCTCCGCATCCGACTGCATCGCGCGATTGGCGAGGGCATGCGCATGGGCGGTGGCGAGCGCATCCAGATGGGCGCGCAGAATCTCCGCATGCACGTCGTGGTCGTGAATGTCCCCAACGACTTCCTGAAATTCCTTGATGCGCGCGATGCAGGCGGCATTGGAACCGAGCGCGTCCGCAAAGAGTTCGAGGACGTAGCGGAGGCGCTTGGCGGCGATCCGCATGGCGTGCAGTTCGGTGACATTCGTCGGGTCAGTGAGGAAGGGCGCGAAGGCGAAGAACTCGGCGGTTCGGGTCGCGACGATCTTTCGCGCGTTGGTACGGACGCTTCTCGTCGGTTTCAGGCCGTGGACGGTACGGGCGCGGGCCATCGGTGCTCCTATGAATTCGGGTGCGCGACGACGATACGGAACCGCTTCGCGTAACCGGTGGTCGCCAGGGTATCGAGGGCATGGAGCATCGTCGCGCGGTGCGTTTCCCGATCCGCCTGGATGCGACCGATGAAGGAGGCGATTGCCGGTCGCTCGTCCGGCGGCACAGCCGCAGTGTATGCCTCCATCCGCGCGAGCAGCACATCGCTGTCCCGCACGCCACCGAGCGCATCGGTCAGTTCTTTCGTCTGCTTCGCGAGGCGCGCGAACTCCTTGCCCCGGTAGCAGACGGCGAAGGCCTCAACCGCCGCCCGCAGCCGCCGCGAGGCGACACGCATCGCGTGCAGTTCTTCCGGGTCCGTCCCGGCCCGCGTGCCCGCTTCGTGCTCCATTACCGTCGCGAGCCGTTCAGTCAGCACTGCGGCGGCGGCATCGCGAAACGCGGTTTTCGGCCCGAAATGCGCATCATCCTTGCTCATCGTCTATCACTCCACAGTAGCCCAAAGGCGCCGAGAGAACAAACGTAACACAGAGTGCGCAGAGAACGCAGAGAGCACTGAGAAGAAAAGAAATTGAATCACCCTCTGCGTACTCTGCGCGGGTACCCTTTGGGCAGCATGTGTCCTCTGCACTCATTCTCTTCCCTTCCTGACATCTTAGCCGGTTCAATCGTCTTTCTTCTCCCGAAGCGAGAAGCCGTACTCGCCACGCATCGCGGCGAGCAGCGTGCCCTCACGGATGCCGCCACGGGCGACGGTCGCGACGGTGAGGCCGCAGGTACGGGCGAGCGCGCGGACAATGATTGCGCCCGCCGCCATCAGGCCGACGCGGGCCACTTCCAACGCCACGTTTGGCGCAAGCACGGCGGCAGGTGCGGATTGAAGCGTCGCGAGCGCGGCATCAAGCGCGCCATCGTCGAGGGTCATCGTACCTTGCAATTTGCCGAGTGAGGCGGCGGCGCCGCCAGCAATGAGAAGCGTCGTTGCCTTGACCGGCCGGAGCGTGCGGAAGGCTTCGGCGGCGGCGGCGGTTGCGGCGGTCAGGTCGGCATCCGTGGGCGGGTCATGCGCGATGGTCCGCTCTGTCAGGCGACCGGAGCCGATTGGCACGGAAATCCGCTCGCGGATTGTGCCGTCGTGCGCGATGATCCTCTCCGTACTGCCGCCGCCGATGTCGCCGACCGCTAGTGTGCCGTCCAGCGACTGGCCGACGGTCGCACCGAGAAAGGTCAACGATGCCTCAGTCTCGCCATCAATGACGCGGCAGGCGATCCCCGTTGCTCGTTCGATCCACGCGAGCAGCGTCGCGCGATTCGGCGCGTCGCGCACGGCGGCGGTGCCAACGATCAGGATGCGCGCCGCACCCGCCGCACGCGCTACCTGAACGAGCGCGATTGCCCCCTCGGCGGTGCGCTCGATGCTCTCCGCCGCCAGCGTCCCGTCCGCACTCGCACCGAGGCCGAGGCGGGACATATTTGTCCGGTCGAGGACCGGCGTCAGGCGATCGTCCGCGCAGTCGGCGACGAGAAGGCGGACGGTGTTCGTCCCGACATCGAGAACGGCGGCGCGGTGCGGCATCGCTCAGTGCGCCCCGTTGACGGCTGCGGCGCTATCGTGCGCGGCGGTCTTTGCCTCGTCGGCGACGAGGGCATCCGCAACCGTTCGCAACTCCACCGGCCCGGTGACGGCGTGCATCGTGACCGTCTCCGCGATACGCTGGAGCCGGTGAAAATTCGGCGGCAGGTCGCCACGTATGTCATAGAGTCCATAGGAGCGGGTCGCGTCTGCGAGCGCCTCGTAGGCGTCGGAACGGTCGAGCGGCGTCACAGTTGGCGCACCCTCCGTCTCCCCGCCCTTCCAGCGGAGCGCGACGATCATCTCCAGCACACCGCCCGTCGCGATCCCGTCCGCGCCGAAGGCATCCGCCGCGTCCAGAACATAGCGCGCCTCGATCTCCCGCAGATCGCGCCATGTCTGCCCCGCGTACTGCGCGCGTTCCTCGTCCGAGAGCATGGCACGGAGCGCGGGATGCGCCAGCATCGCGGCGGGACCGAGACGGAGGAGGCCCGGCAAGCCGCGCATCTCGACCCGCCCGGCGGTGACGCGCACGAGTAATGAATCCTCCGTCACCCATCGGAAGCCGCGTCCGAGAAGCGTCACGGCGAGCGCGCGGCGGGCGGTATCCGGGCCACCGACAAGGGCGATTCCCCGCCCGTTTCGCGTCAGGGCAGACCCCTTAAGTGTCAGATAGCCGCGCTCCACGAGCGCGAGCGAGAGCATCGCGTCCAGCGCGCGCGTCACTTCTCCCGGATGCGCCCGGAGGTCGCCCGTGATCGTCCATGCATCGGGCAGGATCGTCGTCATGACGCCGGTTTCGCGACGGAGGATCACGCGACGACTGTCGTCCAGATCGGCGGTCGCGACCCGCGCCGGTTTGTGCGCGCCGGAACGACGCGGCACATCTTTCAGCCCATCAGTATCAATGGGAGAAACATCCTGAATGGCGATCAATTCCTGCTGCGGCCCGGTCGCGGTCGGGTCGCCCGCCGCGCGGTATCGCTGGACCAACCGCGCGACATGCGCGATTACCGCCGCGTCATTCGCGCGGACGACAAAGGGAACGTCGTGGATCGTGAACAGCAACGTCGGGGTATCATTCGATGCAACGGTGCGGTCTGGCCAGGTGGACATCGTCGCTATCCTCTTCCGTTGGCGACGGCAAACGGCACGCAACGTTTCCTGCCACCCGCGTGCCATGCCGACCCAGTATATCGAACGTATGGTAGCAGATAATGTGCATTGCATGTGGAGATGATAAAGAGATCACACAGAACAGGGGGTTCCCGCAGACAACGACGCGACCATTGCCCATATCCGGGGCGCGATCGGCGCAAGAGCAGTGGGATACAGGCCGGGTTGCCGGACAAAATCGCACCAGCCATCACTGGCGATACAGTTAATTTCTAAATACTATTTACTCACTTGCTTCCGCAGATGGCATCTAACGTGCGGCATGCGTAATTGGCTACCCTCTACCGATGATGTTAGAGGTGCGAGCAGATAGTCGGGCTGTGATCGAAACGTCGGCGCAGCCATTGTTGAAGGAAGGCAGGTGCATGCGTGGGTAAGCGGTTTTCCATGCTTCTGGTACTGGTCGTGGCATTCCTGACAGTCTTTGCATTTACGGCAGGGTCTGGCCTGGCGCAAACGACCGGCTCAAGTACGGCCGGTACGGGCACAAGGGCGCCGAGTGCCACGACCACAACTGCGGTGGCAACCACGGCGGCAACTACCGCACCGAGCGCGACGCGCGCGGCGACCGCGACCACGGCGGCAACCACGGCGCCGAGCGCAACCAAAGCGGCGACGAGCGCCGCTGTCGCAACTGGTGTAGGCGGCGCTGTTGCAACCGGCACAGGCGGTGGTACGACAACAACGACAACGACCCTTCCGGCAACCGGTCAGGCACGGAGCGGCTCGATGAACCCTGTCATCATCGAACTGATCGTTCTTGCCCTGGCAATCATTGGTACCGGCGTTGCCCTGAAGCGGCGCGCTCCACGCATCTAACACTCCACGGTCACGACGAAGCGGCGGGGTAGATTCCCGCCGCTTTTTTTGTTCGCTCCCTGCTCGTTGCGTCCGCTATTGCTCCGTCCGTGCATCCGGTAACGGTGCGGCGAACCTCGATACATCGCGCAGGTCGGTAGAGACCTGTTCGGCATGGGGAAGAGCGACGTGGAGCGAGAACGAGCGCTCGGCGGTATCCGGCGTCCACGTCAGGTGCGTCGCGTAGAGGAGCGCATCCGCGTTCGCTTCCGACACGACACCGTCCGTATGGGGATGCCATCCGCCGTCAGCCAGCGACCCCTGTCGTTCCGGGTCTCGGTCGGATCAGTTGGGCCGGGCGGGCTGCACAGGAGGTCCGCACCCGCCATCAGGAGGGCAGGCAGCGTTTGTATGATAACACTGGCCAGGCACGATGTGTGACAAATGGGCTGAAGCCTACGCGACGACATTGCGGGCAGCAGCCAGCGCGTTCTTCGCAACGATGATGCGGGCAACGCGAAGGGAGGCGGCATCCACCATTTTGCTGTCCACAGTGATCGCTCCTGTCCCCGCGCGCAGTGCCTCCTGATAGGCGTCGAGGAGACAGTGCGCCCACGCCACTTGCGCTTCCGGCAGCGAGAAGACGCGGTTCAGCGTCTCGATCTGGCTCGGATGGATCGCCCATTTGCCGTCGAAGCCCATCACGCGACCAATCTCGCAGGCGCGTTCAAATCCCTCCGCATCGCGGAAGGCAGCGTACGGCCCGTCCATGCACCGCTTCCCGTATGCCCGTGCCGCGACGACGACGCTCTGCATGATCGCGTGCCAGCGGTGGCCCGGATAGCGGGCATCGTTCTCGTCCGGCACGCCGATCACATCCATTGGCATCTGAAGCGAGGCGGCGTAGTCGCCCGGACCGTAGATGATCGTCTCGACCCGTGGCGAACAGGCGGCGATCGCATTGACATGGACACAGCCGAGCGCCGTCTCGATCTGCGCCTCGATGCCGATGCGATTTGGAAAGCCCTTCGCCATCTCGATCTGCGTCAGCAGCGTCTCGACGACGTAGACATCTTCCGGGCGATCTACCTTTGGCAGCATGACGAGGTCGAGGTGATCGCCCGCCGCCTCCACCACTTCGATCAGATCGCGGTAGGCGAATGGCGTGTCGAGCGCATTCATGCGAAAGAGGCGCAGGCTGTGGCCGAAATCGAGATGCAGGAGCGCGTCAATGACATTGGCGCGGCTCGCCGCTTTCTCGCTCGGTGCGACGGCGTCCTCAAGGTCAATACAGACCGCATCAGCGGCAGACGCAGCCGCCTTCGCGATCATCCGCGGGTTCGATGCCGGTACGAGCAGCACCGACCGCTCCAACCGGGCAGCAGGATCAGTACGAGATGAGGCCATAGAGCGCAACTCCTTCGGATTGTGGGGAACGGAGCGCAGAGAGCGCAGAGGACACAGAGGACACAGAGGTGGGAGATTTCTTGTTCTTCCTTCTTTTCTCTGCGCTCTCCGCGCTCTCTGCGTTCTCTGTGATCTCTGCGCTTCAGTTCGGTTTCTCCCGTGGGCCGAGACGGGGGATGATGGGGGCGTGACCGCGCTTGTAGACCATCACCGTCCGCGTGAAGGCGATGACGACTGTGCCCTCCTGATTGTAGCCCGTCGTCTTCACGGTCACGATGCCGACGTTCGGGCGGGAGTGCGATTCTCGCATTGAAAGCACCTCGGACTGCGAGTAGATCGTGTCTCCCTCGAAGACCGGGTTGGGTAGCCGCACTTCATCCCAGCCAAGATTTGCCAGCACATTCTGCGAGATGTCCGTCACGCTCTGACCGGTGACGAGCGCGAGAGTAAAGGTAGAATCCACGAGCGGTTTGCCGAACTCCGTCTGCGCGGCGTAATGGTGGTCGAAGTGGATCGGCGCGGTGTTCTGCGTCAGCAGCGTGAACCAGACATTATCGGTCGTCGTCACCGTTCGCCCCAGCGGATGCTGATAGACATCGCCGACCGCGAAGTCCTCGAAGAACCGGCCATGCCACCCCTGTTTGACCGCCATGCGCCCCCACCCCCAGCCCCTCCACCGCCATGCGAGAGAGGGATGACGCGTCTCGATATTCCGGCCAATGCTCATGGCAAAGGCAGTGACTCTGGATCAATCTCCCCTCTTCCGCATGGCGGTGGAGGGGCTGGGGGTGGGGCATCTCACGTCCCATCCACCAGAAAGAGCGTGCCGCTCGAGGTCGCCTGCCTGAGCGTCTTCGCCTCGCGGTATTCCTCGGACGCCCACCACGCCTTCGCTCGCTCCATGCTCTCGAATTCGATAATCACCAGGCGCTCAGGCAATTGCTTCTCGCCCTCCAGGACTTCCGCCTTGCCGCCACGGGCGATGAATTTGCCGCTGTACGCCTCCACCGATGCCGGAACCATCTTCCGATACTCGACGTACCGTTCAGGATCGGTCACATCTACTTGCGCGATCACATACGCAGCCATGCTCATTCTCCTTTGCGTCCTTTGCGCCTTTGCGGTTTATCTGGTTTCGCCTTCTGGTTTCGTCGCCTCAATGACATTTTCCGCACGGAGCCGTTCGATCTCCGTATCATCATAGCCGAGGGAGCGCAGGATTGCCTCGGTGTGCGCGCCGACGGCCGGGATCGGGTCCATGCGCGGCTCGATACCGCCGATGATGACAGGCGGCTTGAGCATGGAGAGCACTCCGGCGGGGGATGCGACATCCTGCCAGCGGTCACGCGTCGCCAGTTGGGGATGGTTGAGGAATTCCTGCACGCTGTTGAGCCGCGCGTTGGCGATCCCCGCCGCTTCCAGTCGCGCCACGACCTGTGCCGCAGTCAGTGTGCCGAAAACCGCGTTTATTTCCCTATGCAATTCCTCCCGATGCGCGACGCGGGCGGGGCCGGTGGCGAAGCGGGAATCAGTGGTGATGTCGGGCTGCTCCAGCACAGCGACGCAGAACTTCGTCCACTCGCGCTCGTTCTGGACGCCGAGGAAGACGGTGCCGCCGTCGCCCGTCGCGAAGGGGCCGTAGGGCGCAATCGTCGCGTGGCTCGCGCCGGTGCGGGCGGGCGGCGTGCCACCGTACTTCGTGAAGTAGGCCGGGTAGCCCATCCATTCTGCGAGGCCATCGAAGAGCGAGACTTCCAGCGTCGTTCCCTCGCCCGTCCGCCCGCGCTGAATCAGGGCGGTGAGGATGCCGGAGTAGGCATACATACCGCCCGCGAGGTCCGCGACCGCGACCCCCGCCTTGGCGGGCGATTCCGGTGTGCCCGTCACCGAGACGACGCCCGTTTCGCACTGAACGAGCAAGTCGTACGCCTTCTTGTCGCGGTACGGCCCGGACGAGCCGTAGCCGGAGAGGTCGCAGATAATCAGGCGGGGATACTGCTCGTGCAGCGATGCCGCCCCGAAGCTAAGCCGTTCCGCCGCACCGGGGGCGAGATTCTGGATGAAAACGTCCGCCGTCGCCAGCAGTTGATGGACGATCCGCTGCGCTTCGGGCTGCTTCATGTCGAGCGCGAGCGATTCCTTCGAGCGGTTGAGCCAGACGAAGTGCGCGCTCATCCCCCGAACGGCGGACTCGTACTGCCGGGCGAAGTCGCCGACGCCGATCCGCTCGATCTTGATGACCCGCGCGCCGAGATCGGCCAGTTGCCGCGTCGCGAACGGCACGGCGACGGCCTGCTCCAGCGCGACGACGGTGATCCCTTCCAGCGGCAGCACACTAGCCATGTCGCATCCCCTCCGTAACCACCAGAATGGGCGGGAGAAACCGATTGAACCGCAAAGGCGCAAAGGGACGCAAAGAACGCAAAGGGAAAAAGGGAGGAATGCGATTTGCCAAAATCCCTCGTCTCTTCTTTGCGTCCTCTGCGCTCTTTGCGCCTTTGCGGTTCAATCGGTTTCGTTCCCTTCTGCTGTCCTTAATATGATCTCGGCAGGCCGAGGATATGCTCGGCGACGTAGGAGAGGATGAGGTTTGTGGAGAGCGGCGCGACCTGATAGAGCCGCGTCTCGCGGAACTTGCGCTCGATGTCGTACTCCGCCGCGAAGCCGTAGCCGCCATAGGTCTGCAACCCGGCATTCGCCGCCTCCCACGAGGCGTCCGCCGCGAGCAGTTTCGCCATGTTCGCCTCCGCGCCGCACGGCTCGCCCCGATCGAACTTCTCCGCCGCCGTGAAGCGCATCAGATCCGCTGCCGCGACATTGACATGCGCCCGCGCGATCGGGAACTGGATGCCCTGGTTCTGGCCAATTGGGCGCCCGAAGACTTCCCGCTCCTTCGCCCGCCGTGTCGCGCGCTCGACGAACCACCGGCCATCGCCGATGCACTCGGCGGCGATCAGAATGCGCTCGGCGTTCATGCCGTCGAGGATGTAGCGGAAGCCGCGCCCCTCCTCGCCGATCAGGCTGCGCGCCGGGATCGGCACATTGTCGAAGGTCAATTTGTTCGTCTCGTTGTTCAGCATGATCGGAATCGGCTCGACGGTCAGGCCGTTCGCCCGCGCGTCGCGGAGATCAATGAGGAAGACCGACAGGCCGTGCGACTTCCGCTGCACCTGCTCCTGCGGCGTCGTACGGGCGAGCAGGAGCATCAGGTCGGAGTGCTGGACACGGGAGATGTAGATTTTCCGCCCGTTGACGATGTAGCGGTCGCCGTCCCGCACGGCGGTCGTTGTCAGGCTCGTCGTGTCCGAACCGGCGTCCGGCTCGGTGACGCCGAAGGCTTGCAGGCGCAGGTCGCCGCGCGCGATCCGGGGCAAATATTCGCGTTTCTGCGCCTCGGAACCGTGCCGCAGCAGCGTGCCCATCACGTACATC
>JALYUS010000357.1 GCA_030853625.1 Chloroflexota bacterium | reverse complement strand
GAGTAACGAGTCAGAAGTCAAAAGTAACACGTAACACGTAACACGTAACAAGAGGAATAGAGCGCACGACGTTCAACTTGTTCTTGTTACGTGTTACTTTTGACTTCGACCGAAGGGAGGGGCTGTGCGCTTCTTGCTCGTGCGGCATGGGGAGAGCACATACAACGCGGAGGGGCGCATCCAGGGACAGCAGGACGCGCCCCTCTCCGAGCGCGGGTGGCAGCAGGCAGAGCGGGTCGGCGAGCGGTTGCGCACTTACCAATTCGACGCCTGCTATGCCTCCGACCTTTCCCGCGCGGCGGATACCGCCCGTGCCATTATGCGGCATCATCCCGACGTGCCGTTCGCGTTCACGACGCTGCTGCGTGAAATTAACTTCGGCATCTTCGAGGGGCGGATCGTGCCCGAAATCGCGGAGATGTACCCCGAGGAGTACGCGCAGTGGATAGAGGATCGCCGTCATTTCGTGCCACCCGGTGCCGAGAGCGCCGATGATCTCTCCGAGCGGGCGGGCCGCGCCCTCCACTGGTTGCGGGAGCGAGGGCACGAGGGCACGGTCCTCGTCGTCGCGCACGGCGCGATCCTCAATGCCTTCCTCGGCCAGTTCCTCGAACTCGGCGCTGAAGGCCGTCACCGCTTCCACTTCGACAATACCGCGCTCGCCATCGTCGAGGACGAGCCATTCGGCCCGCGCCTCCTCCTCGCCAACGATACCTCCCATCTCGGCCCTGACGCCGCCTTCCCATAGTGGGGAAGGCTAGAAAGCCTACTACCACCAGAGAGAATGTCTCTTTCGCCAGTCGCGGCGAGCGAGGCGGGCAGCGGCATCACCGGCGATGCCATTGACGCCTGCGCCGGGGAAGGTGGACGCGCTGCCGAGGTAGAGGCCGCGAATCGGTGTACGGTAGGGCGAGAGCGACGGGATCGGGCGGAAGACCAATTGATCTAGTGCGGCGCTGCCGCCGCCGACATCGCCAGCGATCAGGTTCCGGTTGCGCGCGGTGAAGCCGGGCGGCGTGATGACGTGCCGCGCCAGAATGCGGTCGCGGAAACCGGGGGCGAATCGCTCGATCTGCGCCTCGATGCGCTCCGTGCATCGTTCTGTTTCCGCCCTCCAGTTAATATCGGCTGGGACGTGCATGTAGGCCCACGCAGTTTGCATCCCCGCCGGAGCACGCGTTGGGTCCGCGAGCGATTGTTGGCCGAAGAGCAGGAAGGGATGTTCCGGGAGGATACCCGTGCGTTGCTGTGTCAGCGCAGCCGTCAGTGCGGCCGTCGTGCCGCCGACATGGACGGTGCCCGCCGCGCGCGCCTCCGACGCGGTCCACGGCACGGGGCCATCAAGCGCCCAATCTATCTTGAACGTCGGCGGGCCGTAGCGGAAGCGGGCGAGGCGCGTTACGTACGCCGTCGGCAACGCATGGCCCGCGAGGTGGATCAGTCCGTGTGGCGTGAGGTCGCCGATCACGATAGGCGCCTGCACCGTCTCGTCCCCTTCGGTGCGAACGCCGGTAACGCGTCCATGCTCGATGAGAATGCGTGCGACTGCCGTATTCGTTCGTATCTGCCCGCCGAGGTGCGTGAGGTAGCCGACGAGGGCGGCGGCGAGGTTCCCCGCGCCTCCTTCCGGGCTTGGCCAGCCGACGAGCTGGCCGAGGAAGAGCAGGTAAAAGGCGGCGATCGCGCTCCCCGCTTCCCATGGCGGCACATCGGCGTGCATCGCTGCGCCGTACAGCCACGCGGAGGCGGTATCGCCCCGGAATCGTTCCGTCGCCAGTGTCTCGGCGGAAAGCAGCACGAGGCGAGCGAATTCGAGCATTCCGTCCACGCGCAGACCACCGAGCAGGTGCAGACCACCCGCGAGCGGCGGGAAGCCGTTCAGGAGCGTTTGGCGCATCGCCGCGCCGTGTTTCAGATAGGGTGCGATCAACGCGCGCCATGCCTGCCCATCACCGGGTGTCAGACGGTCGAGCGTGTCTACCGTCCGGTTGAGATCACGAGAGAGCGCCGCCGCACGACCGTCGAGGAGGGGATGCGCCATCGCGATGGGCGGTGCGATCCAGCGGAGACCGTAGCGCGTCAGCGGCATCCGCGCGAAGACGGGTGACGCGGCGCCCGCCGGATAGACCGCCGAGAAGGTGTCGTGCCGGAAACCGGGGAGAGTTAATTCCTCGGTCATCACCGCCCCGCCGAGGCGAGGGGAGGCTTCAAGAACGAGCACGGCGCGCCCATGCTCGGCGAGATGAATGGCGGCGCTCAGCCCGTTCGGGCCACTGCCGATGACGATCGCGTCATACCGTGCCATGGGGTCCCCTTTGGGGAGTAACGAGTGCTGAGT
>JALYUS010000349.1 GCA_030853625.1 Chloroflexota bacterium | reverse complement strand
ACGTTTTTGGCAAACGATGACCGATTGTCAATCAGGGAGCACAACCGCGTGCGTACACTACACGTTCTATAAGAGAAGAGGATTATCGCCGTGCGATGCGGAGTGCGCGGGTGGTGCGATGTGTATGCAAGTGATCCGATACGCGCATTTCCGAGTAAAAATAGACAAGCGGGCAGCGGGCAGCAAACAGCAGGCAGCAATGGATACGCGATACGTACTACACATCCCACGTCGAGAGTATCGAGAGCGGAATTCGCTCATGATCCGTTGTTGTCTGCTCGGAGTCTGCTCATGACATGGCCGCGCGCGCTCGACCCGTTCGAGGGGGATGTGCTGCATGCCTCCGTTGCTGACGTGTACGCGGATGCCGCACTGCCGACGCTCGCGGACGACTACGAGGCATGTCGGCTCGTGACGCGCTACCACGCGCATGCCTTCTATTTCTCTATCCGCTTCCTCCCACCGGAGAAACGGCGCGCGATCTGGGCGATCTACGCGGTCTGCCGTTACTCCGACGATCTCGTGGATCGCGCTCCGGCCACTGCGGCGCCTGCCGATCTCCTCGCCCGTATTGACTGGTGGGAGGGACGGCTGCGGGCGATGGACACTGGCCTGCCGATCATCCGCGCCTTCGCCGATGCCTGCGCGCGGTTCGGCATCCCGACGCAGCCCGTATGGGACCTGCTCGACGGCATGCGTATGGACCTGACCCGCGCGCGCTATGCGACCTGGGAAGAACTAGATCGTTATTGTTACTGCGTCGCTAGTACGATTGGTCTGCTCTGCACGCCCGTCCTCGGCTACGATGGCGCGGCGGAGACGTTGATCTATGCGGCGAACCTCGGCATCGCCATGCAACTGACGAATATCCTGCGCGATATCGGCGCGGACGCCGCGATGGGTCGCATCTATCTGCCGCAGGACGAACTCGCCGCCTTCGGCTACGACGAAGAGAAGATTGCCGCCGGCGTCGTGGATGACGCCTTCCGCCGCCTGATGGCCTTTCAGATTGCCCGCGCCCGCGCCCTCTACCGCGAGAGCATGCCCGGTATCGCGCGCCTTCACCGCACCGGGCAACTCCCCGTGCAGGCGGCAGCGACCCTCTACGGCGGCATCCTCGGTCGCATCGAGGCGATTGATTACCATGTGTACACACACCGCGCCGCCCTGACGCGATGGGACAAAATTGCCCGCCTCCCCGCCATCTGGTGGCAGACGCATACGCTGACGCGCGCATAGCCTCCCGGCGCTTTTCCTGCCTGGTACACCATGCTCGGTCATCCGCGCTCAGGGTGGCTGAATGGAGAGAGTCGTATGGCCGCACCAAAAGCAATACCGTACTCTCATATCGTCCGTAATCCGGGCATTCTCGCTGGCGAACCGACCATCGCAGGCACGCGCATCGCCGTGCGGCCGCACGCGAACACGGCATGATCGGTGTCAGTGACGCGAAGCAACGTGCATATGCGACGAATCGCGGCGCGATCATCGTCACATATGATCGTCGCCATTTCCGGTCGTTGAGTCTTCGCGTGCGGCCGCACGGCGGTATCGTGACCCGCCCGGATTTGCCGCTGGAGTGGCAGGAGATTAGGGCGGCGATGCTGATTGATTGGGCGGCGACCTTTCCCGATCATCGCTCGCATCTCTTCCGCTGGCACAATCTCCAGCAGCAACTGATCGCGGGCATGCGCCTTTCTACCGATAGCGAAGAGGACGTACGCTTGGCGTTGGGGCAGATTCCATAGACATCACTCGTCAAGAAGCGCCGTAAGACCGGCGACATCAACGCGCATCATGTTACGCCGTTCGGGAATGACGAGGGCGGCTTGCTGGAGTTCGGCCAGTTTACGTGAGACGGTGACGCGGTTCGCGCCGATCATCGCCGCGAGGTCCTGGTGCGTGGCGGGGTAGGTGAGAAGCATCATGCCGGTGCCGGTCGGTTCCCCGAAGGCGTCGGCGAGCGCGAGCAGGAGCGCGATCAGGCGGATGCTCGTATCATGCCCGAGGGCGTGTGCGATCATGCGATGGGCAGTGGAAAGTTGCGCGGCGAGTGAGGCGACGAGCGCGTTTGCCGCATTGGGCGCGATGCGTACCAGCGCCGGTACGCATCGCGCGTGCAGGAGCGTCACGCCGCTCCGCGTCATCGCTTCCGCGCTGGCCCGCTGGGGCGCTCGCGCATCCGTCGTGCCGAAAACGTCGCCCGCGCGGAGAATCGCCAGTGTCACCATCCTGCCGTCGGGTAGCGGTTCCGCGAGCCGAACGCGCCCGCTCCGCACGACATACAAGAGCGGATCGCGCTCCTCCCGCGTGCGGATCGTCTGACCGGGTGCATACTCCGTCGTGATGAACGGGACGATGCCGACTACCCGGTCGAGCGCGTCCACGAGTGGCGGCGCGGGGATCGCGTCGTCCGCTGCGTCGGTCGCCGCATGGGTGAGAATCTCTCGCATGGCCTCCATCTCGCGCAGCAGCGCCGCGAAGTCGCGCGGATCGCCGTCGTAGACGGCACGCACGCATTCGGCGAGAAGCGAGAGTTCCGCATGGAGGGCCATCGCAGGGTCATTGACGCGCGCATGCGCGCGCCGGATCGCCGCGCCCACCGGGCGGTATTCGCCGCTCCGAACGGCATCAATGAGCAGCGACCACGGCGATTCCTGCCCCGTCGTCCCAAACGGCTCCGGGATGCCCAGGCCGCGCGCCTCTTCCCTCCCGCGACGCGCATAGAGTGGCAGCGCCCGCGTCAGTGTCCGTGCCAGTAATTCGGACATGCTTCACGATCACCTCATTCACCATTCATCGCGTGACTATTGACGCTCATTCGGCAGCTTTCTTGCAACTACCGTGTCCGTACATGGTACGATGATTGCTGATGGTAGTGCGAGAGACGGAATGCGCGCAAAGGATGATGTAATGAAACGATGGAACACTCCACGCGCTCTGACGTTTGTCGGGCTACTCGTGGCGATCAGCATGGGGGTGAGCGGGTGTAGCAGCGGGCAGGCGACAACTGCCCCGGCGGCAAGTAGTGGCGGCGCGAAATCAGGACCGGCGAGCCTCTATCCGAACCCATCGCTGACACCCGGCGACACCCTCCCCGGCGTGACCGCGAAGGAGGTCTGCGTCTCCGGCTACAGTTCGAGCGTCCGCAGTGTCTCCAGCGACGAGAAAGCGGCGGTCTATCAACGCTACGGCATCCCGAACGATCCGGGCAAACACGAGGTGGATCACTTCATCTCGCTCGAAATCGGCGGCAGCAACATGGTGACGAACCTCTGGCCGGAGCCATACGTGACGCCTGACGCACCCAACAAGATCGGCGCGCACGAAAAGGACAAGGTCGAGAATGCTCTGCACGCCGAGGTGTGCGCGGGGCGGATGACGTTGCAACAGGCGCAGGACCAAATCCGCAGCGATTGGTATGCGTATTACCTGAAGATCGCCAAATAAGAGCGCGAAGTGAGGGATGTCACATGACCTTTACCATTCCCGATGCCGTGCGCCAGCAGATGAAGCAGCAAGCCGC